>CAIOKW010000327.1 GCA_903858975.1 Oligoflexia bacterium
CACTCGAAATCCATTTCACTGATTTCAAGATTCGTAGATTTGAAATTTTCCTCACTTAAAAAAATTCAGAAATCAAAATTCAAAATTTTTGAATTGAAAAAACAGATCGCTGACCTCGAATCTCGTTCTTTTTATCGAGTTGATTTTACTTAATTTGAGTCTCACTGAACATTTCATAAACATTTGTTATTACAGGCAAAATCATCTTGACGCGCATCAGTTAGAAGTCTAGAACTGCCTGCAATTGTTTGGAGTAAGAATATGAATCATCCCAATCAGCATCGTGACCATTTTTTTAGCCAGGTTTTATCAAAACTTCCGTCACTTGTTTCGTATATCGACTGCGATCTCAACTATCGCTATATGAACGCCGCTTACGGGGCCTGGTTTGGAATCAATCCTTCTGACTATGAAGGTGCCAGTGCCGTAAATCTCGTCGGAGAATCAGCCATCAACACCGTTAAGCCCTTTCTTGATCAAGCAATGCTAGGGCATGAGCAAACCTTTGAGCTTAAAGTACCGTATCGAATGGGTGGGTCCAAATATGTCAAAACCAACTTAGTCCCCGATCGAGATGAATCAGGCACAGTTCTAGGGGTGATCGTTATTGTTCATGATGTGAGCGAACTCGTGGAGGCTAAAAATAGAATTCAAAGTAGCCAAGAACAACTCAGTAAAGTCGTGAATGGGGTTCCTGTTCTGATATCTTATTGGGATAAAAACTGCCGTAATATCTTTGCTAACGACCTTTATACTCAATATTTTTGCAATACCCCAAGCGATATGCGGGGTAAGCATTTCGCTGAATTGCTAGCGCCAATTTATAAATTTGCTAAGCCCAATATTGATCTCGTTCTGACTGGAGTAGACTGTGAGTTCCAAAGTGTCCTTGAGGATCAAAATGGAATCCGTCGTAGGTTTAAAGTTAGCTATAAACCCGATTGGGTTGACGGCCAAGTGGAAGGCTTTTATGTGATCGCGAAAGATATTACAGACCATTACAATATGGCATTTCGCCTGGAACAAATGGCGGAAAACGTAGATGAGGTCTTTTTCCTTTCCATCGCTGCCACCAATCAAGTCGTCTACATCAGCCCTGCTTATGAACGCATTTGGGGGAGAAGCTGCCAAAGCCTCTATGAAGACCATCGAACCTTCATTGAAAGCATTCACCCTGAGGATCGTGAGCGCGTCATGAAGGGATTTGGGATGAAAGGCACTGAAAAGCAACAACAACGATATCGAATCGTATTACCAAATGGAGCCATTCGCTGGATTCACGGCAAATCCTACCCGGTTCAAAGTCCTGACGGCCAGATTGAATACCTCACCGGTACCGCACTCGATGTCACAGAGCAGGTTGAAAAAGAGCTCCTCTACGCTGAAGAGAAGGCAAGGGCCTTGCACGCATCCAAGCTCGCAACCCTTGGGGAAATGTCGGCAGGGGTGGCCCACGAGATCAACAATCCTCTCGCAATCATCTCCGGTAATTTAAGTTTGATCGAGCGGTATGTTCACCAACCCGAGAAACTAAAAAGCAAACTCACCTCTATGGAGCGTTCTGTATTCCGAATCTCAAAGATTGTGAGTGGACTTCGAAAATTTTCAAGGACCTCCAGTGAACCTCATTACCTTCCGGAACGCCTTTCTTCGATCGTTTCTGAGTTTAGACCTATCCTGGACGTGAGCACCCGTCCCCTAACTATCCCCATTGAAATAGAACTCCAAAGCGAATCGCAAATCCTTTGTGATGAAACTGAAATCAATCAGGTTTTAGTGAATCTCGTCAATAATGCAATGGATGCCGTGAAACCCCTACCTGAAAAATGGGTGAAGCTAAAGGTTTATGATGAGGGCGATCAGGTCGTCCTTCAGATCAAAGATTCAGGTACTGGTATTCCGAGAGAAGTCGAGGAAAAGATCTTCCAGCCGTTTTTTACCACAAAGCCGATCGGAGAGGGGACAGGCCTTGGACTTTCAATCAGCAAGGGAATATTAGATCAGCATCATGCGAAGCTTTCTCTCAATCGCGCGGATCAGAACACTTGCTTTGAAGTACGATTTGACCGAATCAGCTAAACAGTTGAGAGCTCGAAATGTAGGATTCAAACCAGCTTTTGACTGGCGCCTCATTAAAAAAATCCAAGCCTTCAAGCTCCTCGAGTAGAGCCACCAGGTCTCCCTCTTCCACCTGATGATCAAAGACCTCATTCACATCAAGAACCACACCCTCAAGATAGTTCATGAGCTGATTTGCATAGGCAAAATCATGACTTTTCAGGGCATGGATCAGGCACTGGGTATAATCCGCATCGATCAGGACCCCACGCGCCAGCGCTTCCTTGAGGAGTAGGGAGGCCCCCTGACTCTTTGCGAGTTCCAGGTTATCGATCGTTAACTCACAGGTATGCATAAACATCATCTCGCCTTGGAAATGTTCCAAAGCATAGTCTAAACACTCAGACAATAGATCTGAACGGCCATCCTTGATGAGTTGGCTAAAAGAGTCGCCCACATCATCATTCATGCTTTGAAAGAGTCGTTTGAAATCATAAGGAATCATGGACCAAACCCAGCATGTAAACTGATTTGAGAGTATCTTTTAGAGCCGGGAAGGGATCCGTGAGATTCGCTATTTCATATTTACTGGTTTGACCGAAGGTGCCAAAAAAATTCCCACCACCATCATGCGACGAGATCACAAGGCTATCGACCGCAACTCCTTTTTTCTGAAGCTCCGCAAGTTTTAATCTTATTTCGTTCCGAATATTGATATCATTATTTGCATGACTCGAATCGGGATGTGCCTTACTGAAGGCGTTGAGGATTGCGGCTCGTTTTTCTTCGAGTACTTTTGATTTCTTAGGATCGTTGGTATTTATCATCGCCATATTTATGGGATCAAGTTGCCGATGTTCCATGATTTCCTGGTCGTATTCATACTTAGCCTGTGAGAGGACCTGTGGTGTCAGTTCAGGAATTACGATGAATTCTTCTCCCCTAGCTTTCGCGGCAGTGCGAGCAGCATTGACTTCTCCCTCGCTGTAATTGATCGCAAGCATGAGAACGGCGTGCTTTTTAATGGGTGGTTTTACAGCAACCTGTTTTACCGGGGTTACCGGACTTGTGGATTCCTGGGCACGCAAAGAGTGGGAAAGTGACAACAGGAGCACCAAAAAAATCATGACCTTGTGAATACGCATCTTATTTCGCTCCTTGAATCAATGCTTTTGCCGTCTTCAACTTGGCGCTTGGGATCATCGGAAATTTAGAAATGGTTTTAGATAGATCGTCTGACTTCAGCGACTGAAACAGAATGTCCTGATCCATTTCATCGAGTTTCTTTTCCTTGAGAATTTGAGTCATTCCTGCCTTCTCAAAAACGACATCCCGAGCGTCCTTGGTAATGCCAAAGGCGGGGGGGGTGGTTTCCAGAGTAATCTGCGCATTCTTTTTCATTTCATTAGTGATAAACGAAGGATCAGAAGTCGCCGCCTTGATGGGGGAACTAGAAGGATCAGCCAGCGCCGAAAGGTTGATCAAGAACATGGGAATAAATATCGATGATAAACTCATACGAGTTCTGATTCGGTATTCTTGCCTTTTTAATTAATACGCCAAAGTCTTGACGCCTTCCGGGGCGCTCCTCCCAGGCCTTCTTATCCCGAGGCTCGAGGCTTAAGGCATCTCGCATTTAAGGTAAATCGTTTAGAGGCTTGTGTAGAGCACCTCAATCAGAACCATATTCAGGTTGAGATGATTAGAAAGGACGAACTCACCGGTAAACGATTTACGTTTTTTAGTGATCCTGATGGGTTACCTTTAGAACTTTATGAATTTTGAATGGACTTTGTGTAATAAATAGCTTAAGATTCGCCCGCCACCCGCAAAATCATAGCCCCTCCATAGGCGCTTTCGGCCTAAGTCGAAAGCAACCGAGACGATGCGGTCTGGAAAAAGATGAAGTCTAAACTCCTATCCTCACTTCTAGCGCTCAGCATGATCTCAAACCTTGCTCTACCCATCGCTCAGGCGGATGATTCTACGAGTAACGTTTTGGAAGTGAGTCAAATCAGCCAGGAAGACGCGTCCACAGCGCTCACCACACGCACTGAGCAACTCCAAGCTTTGAGTGATAATGAGATCCAAAGCCGATTGGGTTCCGCTGCTGATCAGATTGAAAATTTTGCCGCTGATCCCGCTCATCAATTGAGCGAGGAGAAAATGGGTAAACTGAAGGCGCTTGCTCAAAAACTACGAGAAAAAGCGGCCGACCCTAAGACCAAGAAAAAAATGTTAAAGGGCTTGAAACACGCCGGCCAAACGGCACTCTTCAGTGTTGCTATGGCTGGATCAACGGTTAGGCAAGTTGCAATTATGCCTCTCTATGCTATTGGAGGATTGGTCGATGGCTTAGTTTCAGCTAAGATTGAGAAGAACGGTGAAGGGATCCAGCATATCAATAATAATGCCTACGGGCTCACTGTAATGACGGAAATTGTGCTTACGGGACCAGCAGCATTGACGGCATTTTTAATTCTGTTTGCCGCAGTCGGCGCTGACA
>CAIOKW010000328.1 GCA_903858975.1 Oligoflexia bacterium
AACTGCTGCTGGAGTAGTCAGAGGTTATAATAATTTTGTAACTAACTTTGTGTAACAAAGGAGTTAAACTTCGGACTTTTAAATGGTTTTAATTGTATTTAGGGATTAAACTCTATCGTAAAGAGACTCTTATGACTTTCTCAGCTTTGATTCCATTTGCGATTCTTTTTATTGGTTTTGTGGGACTCAAACTCCCCCTCACCTACTCCTCCTTTTTTGCTCTCCTCTCAGGCTCGGTCATTACCCATGCCCTCTTTCAAGCCAATGAAAGCATTTGGATGCTTGCACTCTCAAAGACCCTCGTCATGATGGTGGAGATTGGAGTCATCATTTTGGGCGCGTTCTTCTTTCTTGAGGTTGCGCGAAAGGCCGGAATTATTGATTCCCTCGCAAAACTGGTACGCGCAGTTTCTCCAAACCGAGTCATTCAGGGGGTGCTAGTCACTTTTCCACTGGAACTCATGGTCGAGGGGTCAAGTGGTTTCGGAACTCCACTCCTGGTCATTGCTCCCATTTTATTTGCGCTGCACTTTGAGATTGAACTCTGCGCACTCCTACCACTTCTTTCCTGCGTGGTCGGCGTTCCCTTTGGCGCACTTGGAACACCGACCCGACTGGGATTTCCGGATGCGAATCCAACTGTGGGAACTTTCCTCGCACTCTCTCCGCTACTTTTCATTGCCCCTCTTTTGAGCGCATATTTGATCTCTAAGAAGTTCGCTTTAAGAGAATTCATTTGGGTGTTCTCGATGAGTACATTTTATTTTCTCATCGGCCGAATCATCTCTTTTCATGGACCCGACCTTTCTGCGCTGGGCCCCGCTTTTTTTACATTTGTCTTCGGACTGATTACGGCTCGGATTTTCTTTAGTACTCAAGAGAAAGCCAAGTTTGAGCTGAAAGGAATCATTCTGTACGGGTTCTTACTTTTTAGCATGTGGCTCGGAAAATCAATTTGGATGGAAGAGCACATTCCCGGAAGCCAGATTCGGATTTTCAATCCAGGCTATATTTTTATTTTGTTCGCTTTAGGACTCATGTTTATGATGAAGGGCCATTCTCGGATGTTGATCTTCAGCGATACCTTTCAACGAGCCCGCAAAACCTTGACCGTCTTTTTCTGCATGACTTTCTTAGTTCAGCAACTTCGAGCAAATGGAAGTCTTGACCTCCTCACCCATGCCATTCCTCACACACTCTTAGGGTCTGGAACTCCAATCTTAGGCTGGATGGGTTCTGCCTTTGTGGGAACCTCTACCATGTCGAACCTTTTAATGTCGAAGGTCGTAGACCCGATTCGTTTCGTACCCCTTGCTGCTGGAAGTGCGATTGGGGTTCAGCTTGCATTTCAATCGGTGGTTGCGATGAAGAGCATTCTTCACGATCGAATCAGCGAGAAGGAAATCTTTTTCCGAATGGCCCCCTTTAGCGTCTTCTTTATTCTGGTAGTGAGCTTCACGACTTGGCTTTTTAATGTCTTTTAAAAAAAAATCCCGGGTGACTCCAACCTGAATCACCCGGGACCCTCTCTCTAGAGTGGGATCGAAAATTTCGAGCCCCACTCCTCTCTCAATCGTTTAGTGACATGCAGCGTTTTGCTGCGAGAACATGAGTGCTGCATTGTAATCTCCGGTGTTAAACAAGATCCGTCCGGATTGATCCACCACTCGGTAGAAGCGCTGACCGTAGGCATTTCCTCCTGGCATAATCTGACAGCGACTGTAGCCGTTTGGTACTCCACCTTGGCCTGGGTATCCGCCACCATTTGGGAACGGATTGCCACCGCCTGGAATTCCACCTTGACCAGGGTACGGTGATCCGCCACCTGGGTATCCGCCGCCTTGGCCTGGATATCCCCCACCATTATTCGCTTGCTGAGCATTGTTTACAATCCCTGAACAAAACCCCATGGATTGAGATTGCTGAGCGAGCGAAAGCGCTTGAGCGTATTGAACTGAATTTCCGAGAATGCGTCCAGTTCCATCTTTCACCATGTAAACTTGGAATCCGCGCTGATCGAAGTAAGAATTGATCACACAAGGTCCGAGTTGATTTGGATAAGGATAAGAAACCGGTGTTGGATAGGGAGTCGGAGCCGGTGGGTAGCCGCCGCCATTGCCACCTGGATATCCGCCGCCGTTTCCACCTGGGTAACCGCCGCCACTGGCACTACACGATCTCCACTGAAGTTGATAAACGACCCCTGCAGAAATATCCGCACTATCTAAAGTCATGAGTGCCTGCTCATTCATCTGATTGGTTTGAACGGCGATACTGGTGATGGTTCTTAAGTTCACATCTTCACCGCACGGAGACCAAACATTCGAAGTCGCGATGAGGTTATTATTCAAAGTGAAGTTTCCATCGGTCGCTCCGACAAAATTTTTGTGGTAAGCAGGTCCATTGTCTCCCGCGAAGAAGTACTCCACATCAAACGTAGAACTGGAGTTCAGAGGCAAACGATTATACCCGCGATAGTCGATCTTAATCACCGATACCGAAAAACCACTCGGTACATTTACTGGAATTGAAACGTTACAGGCTTTGCGGTCCACAGTATTTCCTGAGCTTCCCCCGGCTTGTGCTTGAAATGCACCAAAGAGAATACTCAAACTGCGCGCATCAGGACTTAAACTAGTGGAAACCGTCCCCAGTGGACAACCGGTTCCCATATAACTTGGAGTGCCCAATCGAATTTGATCTACCGGAACTTGTGCGAGTGCGGATGAGCCCATCGCTACCAGTAGCGGCGCGATGAGCATAAGATATCGATTCATTTTCATACATTCCCCTTTGTGTGGTGTTAGAAGTTTTGTCCTTCTTGAAATGTAAGTAAGCGAGCTTCATGCCAAAACAGATGCTCTACTCAGAAAACGAATAATCATCAAATAATC
>CAIOKW010000329.1 GCA_903858975.1 Oligoflexia bacterium
ATAATGATTGAAGTCAGAGAAGAATTCGTACCTCATGGAAATTTACCCATCATCAAGGAAGAACAAAGAGAGCTCTTTAATCCTGACTTCACTGTGGAAGCCAACTTAGTAAAGTACTCAGCGGTATTTCCGCCCCATAGCCCTGAAACGCCGCTTTATAGCACTAAACACATTGATGCATTGAGTGCTACAGGAGGTGGTGGAATCATCGTTACTCAACTCACAACATCCACCTCTCCTATTTCAAATAAAGGAAAAGTAGAACAAGACCGTGTTCCCGGAGATTTTGAAAAGAAGGTCTTCTACGCTATCGTTTCCATTTGGGTCACGAATGGTAAACCTTCTGACGGCATTGTTCAGTTTTCGATTGGAAAACTCATTGAACAACTCGGTTTAAGTAGCGGTGGAAAGAATTATAAGATGGTGAAAGAAGCCATTAGCCGCATCAGCCGTTCCACCATCAAAATCGAAGGGTCCTACGTATCAGCGCCTGACTTCAGAAAAGATACCCGCGAATTCTCACTCTTCGCAGACTGCCAAGAAAGCCAATCCAGACGAGGCCGTAAAAGCCTAAACGGTAATATTGAAACGGACTTCTACAGGATTCGATTAAATACGGCCATTGTGAGCAATATGATCCATGACTATTCGATCGTGATTCAAGTTAAGGATTACACCTCAGCATCTAGCAAGTATTACCGACGATTGGTCGATATTATTGAGTTTGAATTTCAAAAAGGCTCTGGGCAAGGGAAGGATAAAATTGAGTTCCTTCTTTCTCAACTTGCTAAAAACTTACCACTTGAGGGTGATGCAGCAAACGTTAGCACTATTTTAAAGCGTCTTTCGACCTCATTACGAGAGCTGGTCGAATTAGGGGGATATCAATATGATGTCACTAAGGTCGATAATAACGCGATTCTAACTATTTTTTCAAAAAGCTACATGAAGACCATCAAACAGCAGAAAAGTTTTGATGAAAGCATTCAAGAGTATTTAGATATCCATCAAAAACTCTTTTCAAAATCGGTTGCAGCTACCATTTTCGAATCAGAAAAGGCAATTCTCGATTTCTTAACTGCTGATGAGACGATGATTGAATATGGTGGACGTCAGTTTTACCGAACCATTCATCTCTTTGATGTCCTCATGTTTCAATATTTCATTCGGAACAACAAAAAAAGACTCAAAGATTGGGCAAGTGCTCATGAGGAGCGGGGATCGATTCTTCGTATCGCAAGGAGTATTTTAAATGGATCCAATCCACTCAAATATCCGGATGGCTACAAAACCCATTTTGAACGACTCCGAGACAGTGAAGCTCTGGTTTCCAAAAATCACCTCGAGACTCAGGAAATCAATCGGACACAAAATGCAACGCAAGAGGCGCAACGTCAGGCACAAACACTTTACCGTGAGTTGAATACCTCAGGCTTGAACCATTACATGAAGCGGATTCGAGAGGAGTTTCCTAAATTGGGCGAAGAAGTCATCCGCAGTGAAAAGTTACTGTCCGACACCATTATGGAAGATATTTTGGATGGATCGCTCAATCGCGCCCACTTTAAGAACCTTCAGCCTCTTTCGGAAAAATTAGGGATTAACTCATGAAATTCCTCTGCATCCTATTACTAATTAATTCGTACCTGGCGGAAAGCCATGCTGCTCCCGCGAACCCATCAAAAGCCTGGAACCGGGAAAGTGCCGAGCTTTATTTGAAATCCATTAAATATATGGATGCCTATGAACGCGGATGGTTCGGAGCC
>CAIOKW010000330.1 GCA_903858975.1 Oligoflexia bacterium
AGCGGTACTGAAGTCGCAAAATTTCAGAATTTGGCGAAGGTTTATAAAAAAGAAAATGGAGATGAGAAACTCGTGTTTCAAAATCTTCGCGGCCAAGTTCAGCGCTTAGACAAAGTTGCATTGGTCGGAGTGAACGGGGCCGGAACGTCGACCCTCTTAAAGATTATTGCAGGGGCTGTAGAACCGAGTGATGGTAATTGTGTGGTCGGTCCAAGCGTTAAGGTGGGGTATTTCAGTCAGAGCGCGCTCGATGTCCTTGATCCTAAAAAGACCATTTTTGACGAGATTTGTGATCGCATTCCAGGCGCAACGATTGGTTTTGTCAGAAACTTATTGGGATCCTTTCTCTTCAGTAACGATGACGTGAATAAGAAAATTGGAATTCTATCGGGAGGAGAAAAGAGTCGAGTGGTTCTGGCGACGATTCTTGCGACTCCTGTAAATTTCCTCATTTTGGATGAGCCCACCAACCATTTGGATATCCGCTCTCGGGAAATTCTCTTGGAAGCGATTCAAAAATTTGAAGGAACGGTCATCATGGTTAGCCATGATCGCCACTTCTTAAAAGCGATCGCGACCCGGGTGTTTGAGATTGATCAGGGGGAGTTGATCCCTTACGAAGGCAACTTCGATTACTACCTTTCGAAAACCACTCGTTTGGCTCACTAGATGAATTTTTCACTCTCGAGTCTTGCGGCATCCTTTGTTTTTGGTGTTTTTGGGCTCTACTTCTTTAGACACGGAAAGAAACAGGGGCACATTCCGAGCCTTTTGGTCGGTCTAATTCTCATGATTTATCCATACTTTATTGAGAATGCCATACTCCTTTGGGGGATCGGTTTCGGACTTCTTTTTCTCGAGTATCAGTGGCTGAAATAGCGTTGATTTGGCGCGCAAATTGAGTTAATTCCTTAGCTCATTTTCGTAATTTCGGGTGGGAAGTATTGCGTGCTGAATAAAGGTTTAAAAGTGTGGCTCGTGGGAATGGTGTTTCTGGGTTTGGGTTTAACAAGCCCTGCGAAAGCAGATGCTTCCCTGGAAGCAGAACAAATGCTGAAGTTCTTTTCAGCAAGCTGCCCCTCTCAAGGACAATGGACCCAGACTGCTCTCAATTATGCGAACAATCTCGTTGAGACGATCAAGACGCTCCAAAATGATCCCGACTGTAAATCTTTCAGCGGTTCATTGGCGCAGCTTCAAAGCCTGAGCACCGTTTTCCGCCAGATTTCTCAGGATCAAGATCAAAAGTCTTTAATGGCTCTCAAGAAGCAGCAAGAGGAAGTATTGTTACTGCTTGGTGCAACTTCAGATTCCACTCAGTCCACTCAACTCAGTAGCGAGCTTCAAACATTGAATTTGCAAATCGCAGAAGCGCAGAGTAACGCATTTTCAAACGCAGACTACCGAAGCACTCAAGCTCAAGGCTTGGCACTCACTCAACTCGTGAGCGGAACCGATATTCTTCTGAAGCAAGCCGCTCAAAATGCTACCTGTATTCAAAAAACACCGGGGATCCTGCCAGCCATCGCGGGCTTAACGGGTTCCGTTCAGTCAGCCCTCATGACGAGCGGATACTCCATGGTGGTGGGGGCAGGCGCTGATCTGATTAATGGAGTGGTGGAAGGAATCCGCAAAACTCGAATCGGACGAAAGATCAATCGAATGTCGTCTGCAATTACGGCCTCAGCATTTCAATGTGTGCTTGAGTCTCTGTCTGATCAATGGTGCTCTTCGCAAGACGCACTGGATGTGATTCGATTAAAAGGGAAGTCGATCATCCATTCGACAAGCCAATCTCCGCTAGAAGAAGGAATTGATCTACTCAATGAAGACTATGAGACCTTTTTAGATTGGTTAGATACTCTTCGTGCAGGAACCGATCCTGCAAACGAAGCCACTGCAGCAAGGCAGGCAGAAGTCCTGGATCGAGATAAACAGGTACGAGTAGCAAGACTCAATGGTCTTGGAGTAATTGCAGAAAATAGTCCTATTTTTCAGAGCACTCAGGGCGATGAGCTTCGTTGGCGTGTTGAACAACAGGTGATTCAGACGATTGTAGAATATTTCATCAATAGTGGTGGCCCTGGAAAATCGAGTCCACTTTCTGATGTTTTTGGTACCAATCCCAGAGAGCTTTCTCCTTGGTTCTTAATTGGGATTTCGGATGCAAATATTCCTCGAGATCCTAATACCGGTGGGCGAAGATCGCTCAGCAGTTTCGCTTGGAAGGATATTCCCGGTCTTGTGGGCGATGTAAACTTTAAGCCGGATCTTGGTTTTGTTCAAAAGAACATGCTTTCGTGGGTCGGCCTTGCAAAGGATCGAGTGAATACCGAACTCTCCCTCATTTTGAACCTTGATCCACTGAAACTGATGGTGGATGCTGCCACCCCCACGCTGAACGGCGAATCCCCGTATGAGTCACTGAAGAAATTGATTCAGTTCATGAAATCACAAACTCCTAGGAATTCTAGTTACGGATCGTTCAAAGGCATTTATGCAGATACGATTAGTCGCTTAGAGGTAGTTCAAAGTAGCATTGAAAAAGTTCTTCAAGGCTCACCCGATACCACAGACGCCGTCATGGCCGCTGAAACCATTACCAATATTTATAAAGTCGCTGGTTTGGATAATGGAGTGGGCTTCCTAGGTGATCGCTTAAAGTGGGCGATTCGTCTCTCTTTAAACGCTTTGGTCACTTCAGGGACCTCGGGCATTTCAAATGCTGAGGCCGCTGCCTTACTTGCTTCAAATGATATTGTGAGAGAATTGCAGCGTTTTTCGCCCGAAGCGGATCTTAACTCAATGGCCAGAGACATTCAAAATTCTCAAGTGGTCCTAGAGAGTACCCTTCAGTCCTTTGCGGATCAGTTTGGATCCGGGATGGCACAGGCGCTCTATGATTATCAGTATCGAGCAGGTAATCAAGGTCAGGACCCGAGCGGAACGAGTAATCTTGCAATGTCTGAGTTGTGCTTGAAGTTGCTGGCAGTCCCGGTATGGCCAAGTGCTATTTCGCAAGACCTCTGTGTGGGGAAGTTACTGAGTTCAGTTTTCCAGGATGGTCCAACCTCTGTCGTGATCAATTCAGAAGTGATCCAATCCAGCTTTCAGAAGCGGGTATGTTCATTTCGTGATTACGAGCGAAAAAACCGGATGTATCAGTACTACAAAGAAAGAAATCGCGGCTGGATTTCCCATTGATCTTTTTGCTCGCGGCTCAGCTCTGGTGCGACAAGTAGTCTCATCCCGTCGAGGAAATCATTGAGTCCAAAGGGTTTCATGAAAACGATTTTTGCACCGCTTGCAAAGGCCGTATCGAGAGAAACGTCCAGGTCCGAGGACAACATGAGTGCGGTGGGGATGTGAAGCCCGCAGTTTTCAAGCCTTCGAATGAGCTCAAGTCCTGTGCCTACGTGCAGTCGATATTCAGTAATGATGGCATCGATCGGATGCTCTTCAATAATTTCGAGTGCTCCTTTGATGTCTGAGGCACAGAAGGTTTTGGCGCCTGCGTAATCTAAGGTGTCCCTCAGTATTTCTCTCATTAAGGGATCCCGATCCACGACCAAAAACGTATGCGACTTCATGAGAGGCACCTTAACAGAGGAGTCTGATTTTTGACACTCAAGATTCATGTAAGAATTTGATATTATTGGCCTATTGTTGAATGTTCCTTCAGGAATTGTTTAGCGATCCTCAGGGGCCTCTTAAGAATGAGAAAATCAGCGGCCTGGCACAGGGATTGCGGTCATTTTCATGCATGGAATTTGGACTGTCTCATCGAGTTGCTGCAGAAAGACTTCTTCAGGAAGGCTACAATGATTTGCCGCAAGGGAAGCGTCGAGGATTCTGGGTGCTCCTCGTGGAGATCCTCCGTGAGCCCATGGTCTTCTTACTCCTAGCGTGTGGTCTCATTTATTTCTTACTCGGAGATCGAAGTGAAGCCCTGTTCTTGATGGGGTTTCTCATCTTGATGATTGGAATTACGCTGATTCAAAATCAGCGAGCAGAGCATGCGCTGGAAAGCTTACGAAAATTGTCCAGTCCTCGGGCATTGGTCATTCGAGAGGGAGAGGCGATTCGAATTCCGGGGCGAGAGGTGGTGCGAGGGGATCTCATCCTTGCCTCCGAGGGGGACCGAATCGCGGCCGATGGAGTGCTTCAGGGAAAATCTTTATTGAGTGTGGATGAATCCTTGATTACGGGAGAGTCCGTTCCGGTGAATAAATCAGAACGAGCAACGAAAGTTTTCGCAGGAACGACAGTCGTGAGCGGTCAGGGATTTATTCAGGTCACCGCGATTGGAAGTCATACTGAAATGGGAAAGATCGGAATCTCTCTCGAATTCCAAACACGGGTGACCAGTAGACTTCAAAAGGAAACTCGAAGGTGGGTCAGTCGGCTCGTTTGGATTTCAGGGTCTTTATGTGTGTTGGTCATTTTAATTGAAGGGGTCTTTCGGGGTCACTTGATCAATGGTTTATTGTTGGGTCTGAGTCTTGCCATGGCAATTCTTCCGAATGAGATCCCCGCCGTATTGACGATATTTTTTTCCCTCGGGGCCGCACGTATGTCAAAAAAGAATGTTCTCACTCGTCGGATCTCTGCCATTGAAAGTCTCGGATCAGCAACGGTGCTTTGTGTGGATAAAACAGGAACGCTCACCCTCAATCAAATGCAGGTTCAATCCCTGTGGACTGAGGGCTCTACCTTAGAGCTTAATCTTGATCTCGAAAGTGGAGTGCCTGAGCAATTTCACGAAGTGCTCGAGTATGGAATGATGGCCTGTCGAGAAGTTCCCTTTGATCCCATGGAGAGGGCCTTTCATCGAGTGGGTGAGAAATATTTAAAGCAAACAGAGCACCTTCACCATGATTGGATCTTAAAACGCGAATATCCTTTAACTCCTCAATTGATGGCGACTGCCCATGCATGGATTCCCGAAGAGTCAGCTTTAAATTTTAATATCGCGGCCAAGGGAGCCCCCGAGGCGATTGTAGATCTATGTCATTTGGAAGCATCCGCGCGCGAAAGGATTGCTGAAGTCGTGAGCCAGTTTGCAGATCAGGGTCTTCGCGTACTAGGGATTGCAAAGGGGCTCCATGAAACGGGAGTGCTTCCGGAGAGACAGCATGACATTAAGTTTGAATTCGTAGGGCTCGTGGGACTCAGTGATCCACTTCGTCCAGGGGTTCGCGATGCTGTTCAGGAATGTGCCGAAGCGGGGGTACGGGTCGTGATGCTCACCGGTGATCATCCTGAAACAGCGAAGAGAATTGCTGAACAGGTGGGGCTTAAGAATCCGAATGAAGTGATCACGGGAACAGAGCTTGAGCACATGGAAAGAGAGTCCTTCATGAATTGCGTCCGTGAAAAAAATGTATTTTCGCGGGTGACTCCGCAGTTAAAATTAAAGCTCGTCGAAGCTTTCCAAACTCAAGGTGAGATAGTGGCGATGACGGGTGATGGTGTGAATGACGTTCCTGCATTGAAGAAAGCGGATATTGGCATTGCGATGGGACTGAGAGGTAGCGACGTCGCGCGAGAGTCGGCTGCCTTGGTTTTACTGGATGATGACTTTGCCTCGATTGTGGAGGCGCTTAAGATGGGGCGTAGGATTTATTTTAATCTGAAGAATGCATTCTTGTATCTTCTCGCGATACACATTCCCATCGCGGGAATTTCAATCCTGCCTGTTTTTTTGGGGATGCCCATTATTCTTTTACCCATCCATATTGCATTTCTCCATCTCGTTATTGAGCCTGCATGTTCAATGGTTTTTGAGTCTGAGGCTCCTCACCCTGAATTGATGAAGTGCCCCCCGCGGTCTCCGGGGGTTCCGCTGCTCGGTAGGAATCAGGAATTGTTCACCGTGATTGCGAGAGGATTTTTGATCCTCATTGCACTGATGGCGATTTATTTCGAGGTCATGCATCGAGGGGGTGGGGAGCTCGAGGCCCGTGCCCTGTGCTTTGCGACCTTGATGATCGCGAACCTTTTACTGGTTCGAGACCGGACTGTTGTCCTCGGGACCCTGCTTCTCATGAGTTTGGTGTTCTATGTGCCGAACCTTCGGGAGTGGTTCCGCTTTTCTTTCCTACATCTGTGGGATGTGTTTTGGTGTGCTCTGATCGGTGGAATTTCAGTTTTGAGCGTCAATATTTTCACATCTTTAGGAAAGCGTTTAAAAGTCCGAAAGGGCAATTGATGAAGAATTCAAAGTTTCTTTTGTCCGCGATTTTGTTCCTTACCCTCATTCACCTGCCACTAGCCAGTCTAGGAGCGGCGACAGATGTGAAGGCTTGCTTAAAACAAGCGATGCAGAAAGAAGATCCACTCTATCAGGTGCCTGAGGATGGCGGAACTGAGGGCTTTTCAAGATACTTAGTCTTGATTTGCAATGGGTCTGTTGCGAAGGATCTTTATAATTCTATCAATGATGCCGCAAGCCCAGGCGATTGGAATGGGCGCACTCGGGGTGAAGTGAAGTTTTTTGGTGAAAATGGTAGCGGATCCATGTGCTATCACATTTCACGTAATTCAGACGGTGAGCCGACGAATGACTATAATTGTTCGGTCAGACTCAGTATTGCTTCAAAAGAGCTTGGCAAGACTCAAGTGAAAGAGATGATTCCCTTTAGTGTGAAATGAACCTCAGAGCACTTTAATCTTTTTGCCAAGGTACTCTACGATTTGTCCCGTTTTGATTTTCGCGCGCTTCCGTGTATCCACAGCGCCATCTACCTTTACTTCTCCGGCTGCAATGACCGTTTTTGCCATTCCGCCACTTTCGCAAAGACTGGCAACCTTGAGGAGATCGCATAATTCAATGTGGGGTTTTCCAGGTGCAAGTGAGATTTCAATCATGGATTATTGCCTTTTTGAGATTCGACTACTGATTTCAGATTTTGAATGCCTTGAATAAATTGATCGCCAACCATTTTTTCACAGTTAATAAAAAGAGAAATGAGTTTACCCATGAAGCCGCCATCCCCGGTCATTGACCAAGAAAAACGGGTCACGGCACCTTCGGGCATGAGGCGGTACTGAATCAGATTCTCTGCGTGGAAAGGCTTCTGCATGGTTAATTGGATTTCAACCAATTGATTGGGGACCATTCTCAGAATCTGAAGTTTGCCTGATCCCACTTGCGAGTTGCCTTGAAACTCCATCGAAGAGCCCACTTCCGCATCGCCGCCGCTAAATGTGATTTTCATATTGGGGTCCATCTGTTGATAAGGAGACCATTGATTTCCAAGTTTAAAGTTGCTGATGAAGGGAAAGATCTTCTCCGCAGAGGCATTGATCGTCCCACTTCGTTCGTATTGGAATTTGCCGTCTCGGGTGGAGACAAAGAGGAGGAAAGCTGTGACCGTGATGAAAACGGCGAGAGATATTTTTTTTAACATGAGTTGCCTGGGGTTTAGAAAGTGACTTCAGAAAAATAGTGGCGGAGAGAAAGAGATTCGAACTCTTGAGGGGATTTCTCCCCTGCACCCTTAGCAAGGGTGTGCCTTCGACCACTCGGCCATCTCTCCGCA
>CAIOKW010000331.1 GCA_903858975.1 Oligoflexia bacterium
AATTTCAAGACGTCACGGGTGAGCCATGGGGCAGAGGACGCAATGTAATTCATACCTCCATTGAAGTCGCTAATATGGGCGAATGTGCTGATGCCGGCAAAGCCTTGTTAGGAAGAGCATCAGAAGGTGAATTCAGGTTCAGAGGTGCGTCTCATGGGAAAAATAACACGATCTTTAAACATCTCACTGACTTGCACGCGCAATTCAAAACAAGAAAAGTCGTCTTAAAATATATTGATCAAAACACTGATGAATCAGTAACGATTAAGTTCCGAGCAAACTAGAATCAAAGGCCGCTATCTGATCGATTCGCTGGAAGACTTATGGGCGAAATATTTTTAATCATAACGCTTTCTTCGCCCATTCTTTTCATCCTCTTCGGGATTCTAGGGGCATTAGCACCTTCTCGATCCACGTGCATTGACTCTGAGTTCATCGATGCGCCGATTTCAGAGGTGTGGGCATCCGTTGTAAATTTTAGTAATTATCCAACCTGGGTGAGCTACGTCTCTGAAATGACAGTTGATCATCATGACAGTTCCATTTGGCTACAAGAGGGACATATTGTTCCCATTCGTTTTCAAGTCTCGTCACATACCTCTCAAGAAACGATCATTTTAAAGTCGACTCCAGGTAATGTGCCCGGCAAAAACATAAATATCGAATCATTGAGAGCGATCCGTTTAGAATCCATCGACGATAATAAAACCAAAGTCACCCTAGAGGAAACCACCGAAGTCCTGGATCCACTGCTCAAGAGCTATCTGTTTTTCTACCTGTATTTTTTTGAACAAAAGAAAACTCTGGGAAGACTTTACCTGGATTCACTTCAGAAACGATTTAAAGTATAAATGATCAAAGTGTAAGTCTCAGTGGTATTCTGAGTTTACATAACTATCATTATACGACCTATAAATGGCCGCTAAGCCAATCCAAATATGCACTCACACGGGTTGCAACCGTGGGATAGTTTGAAAGTGGGCATCCGCTCCCGTCCAACAACCCCCAGGACTGAATTCCTACTAATACTGAACCACCCAATCCGTCGTCAGCGAACACTGGACCTCCCTGTGCACCATTAGCCAGGATTGCAGATTGGTTATCATCGAGATAAATGAGTTGGTTGTCCCAAATGCTGGCACCATTCACTCCAGCAAACTGGGCCGATGCATTGGCCGAACTGAGAACCGCTCCATTCACCAATTGTGCGATATCTGGAATGAGATTGGAGCAACTCACCCGCCCCCAACCGAGTGCTGCAATTCCGTGTCCGAGGTAATCATTAGAATTGTCGACGGGTAAACTCGCGGCAGTAACATTACTGTTTCCATCGAATCCTTCGGTCAAATAGAGAATCGCCAAATCGTTTGAATAAGTGGCTGAATCCACTTTGTAGCGTTCATGGGTAATCAAGCTGGTAACGTAAGAAGTTTGAGAACTACTCAAATCTGATCGACTGTGTAATCCAGCAATGACGCGAACACTAGACGGCATCAATCCGTCCACGCAATGAGCAGCGGTAAGCACTCGGTAAGCTGAAAGTAAAACTCCTCCACAAATGTGCGTCCATACACTGCTCGATTGTTTTTGAATGCTCACCAGAGAACCATGCGTTCCCGGAGTGGAGTCTATCGCTCCACCTGACGTCGCGAAAGGCGAAAGGTCACCTAAAAACGCAAGCCCCCCGGGAGATGAGCCACTTGCGTCGACTGAATTCGAAATAGCTGACAGGTCTCCCCCAAACTGAAGGGTTTTAGGACCTGATGTATAAACAATTCCAGAGACTGGATTAGAAGTTCCAATAGAAGTGGGCGACGGTGTTGGGGTATTGCTTGAGTTTGAATTAGTTGAGCTGACAGCGCTCGCAGAGCTTCCCTTACTCTTGGGAGTACATGCGGTCGCTAAAATGATCAACCCGAATACCAAGATTATTCGCATATAACCTCTCAGGTATATTTTAAACTATTCTCATCACACTTCAATGTGTCATTAAAGACTGCTCGGAATCGCCACCATTGACGAAACAGCACTCGCATTCCTTAAAACCTTGAGCTCTTGTTGATATTCGCAGTTTTGACTAAACTTTCTCTAGATCAGAAGAGACACATCTTGAACAAAGCGTAAAAGCTGAGAAACTATAAAGCACCAATAGGTACCCTTATTGCCAATGATTGAGTCTCCATATTTAAATCCATGAAAGAAAAACCCTTTAATATCGTTTGGTTTAAAAAAGACTTAAGAGCCAGTGACC
>CAIOKW010000332.1 GCA_903858975.1 Oligoflexia bacterium
CTGAGAGGTGGGTTCCCGTTGCCTCTGCAACTTCAGAGGCAACAGCACTAGCCAACGTTTGATGAGGAGCAAAAAGTGAGGCTGAAATCTGAGCTGTATTTCCGATCACCATCGTGACTGCCATGGTTTCTCCCAGAGCCCGAGCTAAGCCTAAAATCATTGCGCCTAAAATACCCGGCCGCGAACTGGAAATCACACCGATCGATAGCATCTCTGCACGGGTTGAACCTAAAGCCAAAACGCCTTCTTTCAAAGATTTCGGTACCGCATAGAATACCTCTTTGCAAATGGCGGTGATCGTCGGAATGATCATGATAGCTAGGATAAGGCTTGCGGCCATCATGCTGACGCCATAAATAGGGCCCGTAAAAAAAGGAAGAAAACCAAAGTGCGCGCGCAAGAAGGGCTGCACTGAAACCCTAAGCCATGGAATCACGACAAACAGGCCCCAGAGTCCATAAACTACGCTTGGAATTGCAGCCAGCATTTCTACCAAAAATCCAAAAATGGCCCCAAACCATCGGGGAGCAAGGTCCGTGAGCAGGAGTGCTGCGGAAATACTCACCGGTGTCGCGATCAGAAGCGCGAGAATTGAACTCACCAAGGTTCCATACATAAAGGGCAAAATACCAAAATTCTTTAAGGGTGGATTCCATTCCAGCGCTAGGATCTTAGTGAAACCCACTTCTCGAATCGCGGGCAAACTCAAATCAAGGAGGAATATGAAGATTGCAATCACAAGAGCAAATGCGAGAAATGCAAAACCATAGAGTACCCTTCGAAAAAAAAGGTCGCCGCGATTCTGTTCTATCGGGATATTTTTCATGGGTGCTCCCCAGTTTTTTTCTCTAAACGATGAAGCACTCGCTCCACCAAAGGAGGAGGCAAAGGCGCATAATTCAATTTCGAACTCATCGCTTGGCCGTCTTGCAATCCCCATTTTAAGAATTGAAAGAGCGCCTCTCGCTTCGGCCCGGGAGCCATCTGATCGTATACAAGAATATAGGTGAAAGAACTGATGGGATAAGCGTGCTCGGCATCGACGAGTGTAATCGATGCTCGAAAGTCATCAGGGATTTGTTTCAAGGCACCGACCGCTGCTGCGGTCACAGTATCCGGAGACGGCTCTACGAATTCATGCTTTGGATTCTCAATGGCCGCCGTTGGAAGTTTTAAGGTCTTCGCAAACACTAATTCTACGTAGCCAATAGAGCCTGGAATCTGCTTAATGAAACTCGTGACCCCTTCATTTCCTTTTCCACCAATCCCGACAGGCCAACGGAGGGCTGATCCCTTCCCCACTTTAGATTTCCACTCTTCTGAGGACTTGACCAAAAACTCTGAGAAAATGGAGGTCGTGCCGCTACCATCCGCACGATGCACCACTAAGATATCCTTACTTTCGCTCGCTTCAAGGCGAGCCTTCAGGCTCGGGTTCAGCGCTAGAATCCGAGGATCCGCCCACTTCGAAATCTTTCCCATAAAAATCTCAGCCACCAGCTCCCCCGTCAAATGAAGGGGCGTGCCGAGCTCAGGAAAGTTGTAACTTAAAACCACCGCTCCGAGTGTTCCCGGAATATGAAGGATCGGCGATTTTGCTTTCTTTAACTGCTCATCGCTCATAGGGGCGTCGGATGCTCCGAAATCGACGGTTTCGTCTAAAAGCTGACGAATCCCTCCACCGCTTCCGATGGATTGATAATTAAAGGCCACTTCTGGTTTGATTTTCTGATATTCCGAGAACCATTTAGAATAAAGCGGATAAGGAAACGTGGCACCGGCCCCATTGATCATGAGTTTTTTATCAAAAAAACCTGCATGACTTTTGATCTGACCCAGGCCCAGTATCACTAAGACCCCAAGCATCAGAAGTCTTAAACCATTTTGCATGGAGCTAGAATCGGGTTTCTGGGTGCTTTTTGTCAATCGAGTTTGTGTCAAGAAGCTTTATGTCAGGAAACAGTTCAGGTAGGATAGGTTTATGGCAAATTCACTATTTCAGGACCTGAAGGATCGCGAAATCTTATATCAACTCACCGATGAAAGCCTGAAGAAGCACCTCGAGTCGACCAGCGCTACGCTCTACTGTGGATTTGATCCCACGAGCGACTCTCTTCATGTCGGAAGCCTGTTCCCACTTCTGACTTTGAAACGATTCCAAATGGCAGGCCATCGCCCGATTGTGGTTTTAGGGGGCGCGACGGGTATGATTGGAGATCCGAGTGGGAAATCGCAAGAACGGAACCTTCAAACTCCTGAACAAGTAGCCATCAACTTAAAAGGAATAAAGACAGTTGCAGAGAAGTTCCTCGACTTCACTCCTAGCCTACCCAACTCAGCGATCATCATCGACAATAATGATTTTTATAAAGACATGAACGTTTTGACTTTTTTACGAGAAGTCGGGAAACACTTTACGGTCAATCACATGACCCAAAAAGACTCCGTAAAGTCACGCATGGAAGATCGGGAGCATGGGATTTCTTATACCGAGTTCTCTTACATGCTTTTACAAGCATACGACTTTTATTGCCTCCATCAAAAATTCCAGTGCACGCTCCAAATCGGTGCCTCTGATCAATGGGGAAATATTACTGCCGGAACGGAACTCATCCGGAGAAAGCTTGCTCATTCAGATGAACCCAAAGAAGGCGCCCTCCATCCGGCTTATGGACTCACTCACCCCTTAATCACGCGCCCGGACGGCGTGAAGTTTGGAAAAACTGAAAAAGGAGCCGTCTGGCTCAGTGCTGATAAAACTTCGCCTTATCAGTTTTATCAATTCTTTATCCAATCTCCAGACAGTGTTGTGATTACCTGGATTAAGTATCTGACTTTTATTCCAAAAGAAGAAATTGAAGTGCTCGAAGGAAAGCTGAAAACAGAGCCTGAGAAAAAAGCGGCACAAATCGCGCTCGCCGAAGCCCTGACCCGCATGGTTCACGGCGAAGCTGCATTAGCAAGAGCGATCGCTGCAACTCAAGCGCTCTTTAGCGCTGAAATCAAGCAACTGGACTTAGCTACGCTTCAAGAAATTTTCGCAGATGCTCCTTCTACCGAAAAACCCCTTCAATTTCTGGATGAAGGCCTACCCCTGATCGATCTGCTCGCAGAAACAGGGCTTTTTCAATCTAAAGGGGCTGCGAGAAAAGAAATTCCAGCGGGTGGAGTTTATCTGAATAATGATCGGGTGACGGATGTTGCATTCCTGATCAAAAAGGAACACCTGATTGGTGGCGCAGCTTTGGTACTTCGAAAAGGAAAGAAAAACTATCAGCTCGTGAAGTTTGTATAACCCGCTCAATAAAACTAAGAGCTAGAGCCGAGCAATTTCGAAGATGGATGCATCGTCTCTGGTTTTTTTGGTTCAAACTCACGTCTTCTCGATTGAATTTTTTTCCAACCATTTCCTTCCGCACCGGGTTTTGAGCCCAGAGCGTGAAGTAAGACTTGGGAGGTCACAATGGGTCGCTCCATTTGGGGAATATGACCTGTGTTTTTCAAGAGGTAGGCGTCCAGGTTTTCACCATAATGCTCAACCCAGTAGCGGACCCAGTGAGTAGGCACGAACTGGTCATGATCGCCCCAAATCACAGTGAGCTTTCGGGCTTGAAATGGCTTTGTTGCATCAATGAATTGTTGAGGCTCTACTGAATTCACAAAGGCTTTGATGGAGGGTTTTTCGTAAAAATCCTTAAAATCTTTATTTAAGAGCGGTCCAAATTTTCGGGGATCATACACAATCAATTCGAGGAGTTCCTCGATCGTAAGCCCCTGATTGTTCACGATGAAATCCCCGAAAGTTTTCCGTTCCGCATCTGGAATCAGACCTGAGGGTGCCACGGCAATGAAGTGATCGATCACCTGATTGAGCTCTTGGGCCACTTTGCCCGCAAGCCAGCCTCCCAGTGAGTGTCCCATTAATACTTCCGGTGGATAGATCTCGCACACCATTTTCACTACGTTGAGGAGAATGGCCATCGAGGGCACCATTTCATGATGAGAGAGAAACCCCATGTAACCCGGAAAATCGACCACGATGACTTCATCGAACTGCTTTGCGAGTTCTTTTTGAGAAAGCGTAAAAAAGGGTACCCAAGACCCCGGTGAATCCCCAAGTCCCGGAATGAACAAAAAGCGCCTTACCTTCTGGCCCGGCTCCACCTGACGAATCGTTTTCCGGATCACGTAGAACGTCGCATCTCCCTGCTTTAGGTCTTCAAAAACAAAGCCTGCATTCTCGAATGCTTTTTTTAATGCGAGGTGGATGATCTGATTTTTATTGGGAATTTTAGACTTAAAGTACTCTACCCAGCGGTCACGATCCAAGGTTTGCCGAACCCGGTAACTCAAGGTTTCCTTAAAACCATCCATGAGCCATTCGGCAAATTCATTGGGATCAAAGGGTGAGGTCTGCTTACTCATCTTAAAAAGTGTACTTGAGATTCGGTATTCTGCACAGGGCGGACTATAAAGCGACTGGCAAATTAGATTCAAGTTTTTGACGCTCTCACCGATAAGTCAGGCGTGAGGACCTGCTTCATCATCTTATGCCTTCTCATGATTCGCCCTTCCGGAGCCCAGATTGTGACCGGAGGAGGAACGGCCGTTTTCGATGACGGGGGCGGAGGGGCTGATGCTGCCATTGGATTCCAAACGCAAACGTACGTGAGTCAATTGAACTTGAGGACCCTTACCTGTTACCCGGCTGGATTCGACAACTTTTCTTATGCGAATATTGTCGACGCCTACCTGAAACTCAAGCTACGAAAACTCAAATTACAGGCACACCCTACCTGTGGTTTTGATCAAACTGTTTTTCATTGCATCAATGACGGGCCCACCAAAAAACAATTCAAACTCTTAAGTCATCAACCGGCGTTCAAAAAATACATCCGATCTAACTACCACCTTAAGCTCGAAACTGCCAACGAACTGATTCGCTTCTTCGAGACTCTAGATGAAGTGTCCAACTGAGGATCATGTTTGGAGCAAAAAACTTTTTATCGCATCTTAATAGAACTCAATCAAACGACTCACAAGTCGAAGCAGTACTTATCTGATAAAAGACTTACGCTGACGGAAAAAAAGATTATTGAGGGCCACCTCCTCATCCGAAATAATCAAAACTTAAAAGTGATTGAGCTCTTTCAATCTCTAAGCGCCTCGCCCCTACCCTTTGTGGAAGGACAACGAAACTTACTCTTAGGCGTTGCCTACAATAATCTCTCTCTTTATGAAGAAGCCGAAGAACACCTTCGATTAGCAGCACGCATTTTAGATGATTTCCAATTTCATCATTTCCGATTCAATGCCTGGTTTAACCTATTTTTGGTTTATCTCAATTCCGGGAAACACAAAGAAATGAAGTCTTCACTTCAAATCCTGTGTACCATTCCAGAATTATCTCCTACTTCAGAAATCCGACTCGTTCGCTGCCAATTCCTCTACCATTCGGAAACTCACGATTCCGAAAAAGCACTGGAGTACCTTCACCTTCTTAAAGCGCGAAAATCAGAAATGGTGGAGAGTGACGTCATCTCTCACCTGGTATCTGAATTTATTTTCTTTATAAAAATGGAAGACTTTTCACATTGCAAGACCACCCTTGAGGAAATGAAAAATCATCGAAAATTTCAACTGACCGAAAACTATAACTTTATGAAGGTACTTCTCCATCACCTCATGGATGACGCCCCCATTTATGTTTATGATCATGAATTTAAAGGAACCCCACTCCTCTTTCATCAAATTAAGTTGATTCGAGCGCTCCACTCGGGCGCACATACTGTGGCGAAGCAGGAATGGATGGAACTTCAAAAAATTTCTGACCGCCAGTATGGGGAAGCCTTCATCTATGAAGGGCCGAAATCTCTCTTTTCTCTTTGCCTCGACAAAAACCTAAAGAACTTTCAAGATACCCCCGTGATCGCAAGCCTCGAAAGCTCGAGCAAACAAGAGCATCTCATTCAAATCTTAAGGCAGTTAAAAGCACCCATCTCCAAAGAAGCACTCTTTGAAAAAATTTGGGGCCGTCCCGTTCAGGATAAAGAAGATATCAAAAGGCTATCGCGTCTCGTTTCTAAAGTTCGAAATGAAGAAAACATTAATGTTCAAACGCGGAAAGACGCCTATGTCGTTAAGGCCGCCTAGTTTTCGATCCAGAAAAACTATTTTCTCAGTTTGTAAGTTTCAGATGCTATAGCATCTGATGCACGAATAAATAATCGATCTCGCGCATTCACTCCTAAAATCACCTGATAGATGTCTGTTAAAACCGGTCGAGAAGAATAATAGCCATGCCCAAGCCCAGTCAGTCCTGCCTCCACGACTTCACTCACATTAACCACGTCAATCCCCTCTTCTTGAACACAAGAACCTAATCGTTTCTTATGGTTGATCGCCTGAGAAGCAAGAAGGGCATTATCATTTTGCGAACAGTAGAGCGTAATCCGGTGCGCGAGTTTTCTGAGGCTTCCGGACGCCTTCTCAAAATCTGAAGGATCTAAGTCCGGGGCATTAAAGATCAACTCTTGAATAAAAGGGTGATCTAGATTTTCAGCAAGCTTTGCCATGGCCGGAACTACAACCTGATGACCCATCGAATGAACCATGATTTGAATGGGAATGGGGAGGGATGCGAGTTCCCGCATAAAGCTTGCGACTTTTTCGACGCTTTCAGCGGCATTGATTCGATTTCGTTCATAGGTTTTATAAATGAGGTTTTTCTCTAAGAAGCCCCCGTTCCCACCTGCAGGCCATGAAATCAATAAAATCTTTCCTTGAAATTTTAAGTCGTATGCAATCTGAGCCGAACGCAAGAGTGCTTGCTTAAAATCAACATTGAAACCATGGATAAAAACGAGAACACCCCAATCAGGATCTCCGGCAAGCCTTGATTTTAAATCCGTAAGGGTCAGTGGAAGATTCGCATCGATTTGATAACCGCGATCAAAATTAGATTTGGAATCTGCGTCTGTTTCGAGGTCGCCCACGGAATGGAGTTTTGGAACGTGAACGCTCGCTACTCCATAAACCATTTCTTTTCCAAGAGTGGCGCTTTCCTGATCTCGATTGCTCGCATACATCACGTCAAGGGTTTGAGATTCAAAATAACTCTGTTTGAAAAGCTTCCCATTTCCCTCTCCGATTTCAGCACGCGCTTTCAGGAGAGTGCCAGAAAGAATGGGAGTCAATTCAGGCTTTGGACTCGACGAGGAACAGGCCGATGCAAAAACTAACACCAGCCCAACCCGAGCGAATCTGGCTAGAACGTGTGAAAGAAATATCATTTGAATTGATCCATTTGAAAATTGGTGCCGAGAACCGGAATCGAACCGGTACGTCCATTGCTGAACCCAGGATTTTAAGTCCTGTGCGTCTACCAATTTCGCCACCCCGGCACACCTGAAATTGGAAACCCTAGTCTGCCAAGTCAATCGCGGTTTTGCAATCGGTAAACCAAGATACCGCAACGCAACATTAAGAAGTTTCGGTATGATGGGTTCTTATGATTCTACTTGCCTCTATCTTTCTGGGTCTCAGCGCCCAAGCGGCCCCCCTCCCTGCACCTCAACCGGTCACGGGGATTGCAGACCTTCATAACCATATGTTTGCCGAGTACGCTTTTGGTGGCGCCTGGCTTCACGGAAGCGTAGAGGGTGAGATCAGTCAGGCGCTCGCAAGCTGTGAAGTTCATACGGATCCCTTAAGCATTCTGGGAGACCACGCTCGAGTTCGACTTCCCTTCGTGAGTCGCTTCATCGGAAAAATATTGGGATCATCAGGCGATACAGGTAATCACGCTGATCACCATGAGGGTTACCCAAGCTTTGGGGGCTGGCCAAGATGGGATACCATCGCCCACCAACAAGTTTGGGAGGGGCATCTAAAATCCGCTCATGAAGCAGGCCTGAATCTCCTCATCGTTTCTCTCGTCAACTACGAAGTGTTTTGTGAACTCATGCCCGAGGAAAACATGAAATATGCGAATTGCTCCGATGAAGCAGCAGTGGAGCGGCAACTAGAAGCGGCAAGACGATTTGAACGCAATCATGAATGGTTTAAGATCGTCACCACTGCCCAAGAAGCGCGAGATGCGATTGCGCGAGGTAAGCTCGCTGTGATTCTTTCTATTGAAGCCACTCACATCTTTGGTGACCAAAACTGGCGCCCTGAGTTTGAAAAAGCATATCAATCTGGCGTCCGCACCTTACAGATGGCCCATCAGCAGGATAATCGCTTTGCCGGAGTGGCCCTCCATAACCCCATTTTTCAAATCATCGCCTGGATTCAAGATTTCAAAAAAAATGGAAAATGGTGGGAAATCGTTCATCCCTCAAAATTTGGCTTCAAGTATCAGCAAGACCCTAAAACCGGAACTAAATTGAACACCGCTGGAATTACAGATGAAGGGCGAGCTCTCGTTCTTACCCTGATGAAACGCGGGATGCCGATAGACCTAGCCCATTTATCCGAGAAAACGGTACAGGACATTGAAGCGATCACTAGTGCCCACGAAAACTATCCCGTTTATATCTCTCACGGCCATTTTAGAGACGCGATGAATGATGGAAAATTTAGTGTCTGGGAAAAATCATCCTCACAAAATACGCTTGAGTTCATTAAACGCTCTCAAGGAGTCTTTGGCTTACGAACCGGGCCCGAGAAAACAAAAGACTTTCCAAGCTCCCCTGCACCAAACGACTGCCAAGGCAGCTCTAAGTCTTTTGCCCAAACTTATCAGTACGGAGTCAGCCAAGGCCTCCATGTGGGATTTGGAAGCGACTTTAATGGATTCATCCAACAGACAAGACCCCGCTTCGGAAACAAGCAGGAAACCTGCGGAGCCGAAACCGATCCTGAGCTCCGAACGAAGCAGCAAATGGCTCAAAAAAACCCACTCCATAAACGATTTGACCAGTCCGGCCTCGGAGACATGTCGCAACTAACAGACCTCATGACCGAGATCAAAAGCTTTGGCGTGAATACCCAAGAACTCGAATCATCAGCAGGAGCCTACATCTCCATGTGGGAGCGAGCAGAAAAAATCGCGAAGTCCATTCAATGACCTAACGTTTTTCGCCCGTGTTTTTTGTCTTCAAAAAGTGAAGCCTAATGGGCGACCCCTGAAACCCATAGCGCTCACGAATCGCACGGATCAGGTGCCGGCTTAAGCTGAAATGAATCTTCTTCGGATCACTGACGTGCCCCACAAAGGTCGGAGGATTTTTCCCGGATTGATGCACAAAATAGAACTTCGCATTGTTTGGATTGTGGACCTCAGCAGCATTACGAATAAACTCAGTGAGCTCACGGGTTTGAATCTTCAATGATCTTTGCTCGATCACATGCTGAGCCACCCGAAATAGACGATCAAGACCAATGGAATCCTTAGCGGTCGTGAACACCAAGGGTGCGTAACCAAGGAACCGGATCTTCTTGCGAATCTCTTCTTCAGCTAACTTCTGAGAAAACTCTGGATTATTCACCTGAGTATCCCACTTGTTCAGAACCAGAATTACACTGCAGCCCATCTCCTCGATCAGACCCGCAATCTTTTCATCTTGATCATAAACTCCGGTCTCACCATCCATCACGAGAAACGCAAGATCCGCACGCTCCAACATTTTCCGAGTCTGAACGACAGAAAGAACTTCAATCCCCTGCTCGGTCTTATTTTTACGTCGAATCCCTGCAGTATCAATCACGACGAAGTCTTTGCCATGCCAATTAATATTAAGATCAATCGCATCCACCGTTGTACCCGCAATCGGGCTCACAATGGTTCGCTTTTCACCGCAAATTGCATTCAGAAGCGTACTCTTGCCCACATTCGGCTGGCCTACGATCGCAATGCTTGGAATCCGTGCTGGACGCTTTTCATCCTCCGCTTCGAGTTCATCCATCTCCTCTGAATCAAGATCTAAGAACTCAACTTCCTCTTCGGACTCAGGCTCCTGCTCTTCTCCTGACGCCTCGTCCTCATCCTCGTATTCATCCTCGTCCAATTCGTCATTTTCTTCATCACTCAACGCATCTTGAGCATCAGGAAAAATGCGATCAACAATCATTTCCTTTAAATCATCAATCTGAAGAGCATGTTCGGCCGACACTGGAATCAAGGTTTCAATTCCAAGCGCGTAGAACTCATTCATTCCTTCTTCGGATTGATCGGAATCCGCTTTATTCAAACAACAAATTAGGGGAACCTGATCCCGAAGCCCTGAACGACGCAGTTCATGATACACCTCTTCATCGGCCGATGTCAGGCCCGCACGGATGTCTACCACAAACAATACAATCGACGCTTCGGTCAGCGCAGTTTCAACTTGAAGCCTGATCTCTTCCTTAAATTGACCCTCTCCGAGACCACCGGTATCAATCAAATTTACTTTATATTCTTTAGCTCGGACCCAAAAAGTCGCGGGCTCCACAATCCGATCCCGAGTCACGCCCGGGGTATCCAGAACAAGCGCCCTTTTTCTTCCCAGTAAGCGATTAAATAAACTACTTTTACCTACGTTTGGTCGGCCTACAATTACTACGTTCATCGCTGTGCTCTCTTCTTACTTTTCTTCTGATCTAGACCGTAACCGAGGCCCTTCATTTTCCTGGACTCAGAAGTCCAGGCTTCAAGCACTTTTACTCGGAGCTCTAAAAAAACCTTTTCACCCAAAAGCGCCTCAATTTCCACTCGAGCAGAAGACCCAATTTCCTTGATCTTCTTACCGCCTGCTCCAATCACCATTCCTTTTTGACTATCGCGCTCTACATAGATCATCGCAGAAATCGTAATTGGCTTTTTATTCTCAAGGAATGACTCAATCTCGACAGCACAGCTGTAAGGTAACTCATCTCCGAGTTTCATAAAAAGCTGCTTACGTATTAACTCTGAAACTACAAAACGAGAAGATCGGTCGGTCAGAGAATCTGGGTCTTCATAGAGGGGATGGCCTTCAGGAAGTAACTCGAACATATCGGTTAAAAGAGTTTGAACCCCTTCATCTCGTTCCGCTGAAATCTCAACTGCCTTCAAAAACTTGCACTTCGTACCTTCAATGGCGGTTTGAATTTCAGTCACGAATCCTTCAAGCCATGCAAATTTCCCCATGTCGTACTTCCGAAGATCGGCTTTATTTACAACGACAATGAGTTTGGCATCTGCCTGCTTCAGGAAATCAATGACTAAGCGTTCAGCTTCAGGCTTACTGTTTGGATCAATGAGATAGAGAACCACATCCGGTCCATCCAGGGCCCGTCGCACTTCTTGAATCATAAATTCGTTGATTCCGCCTTCTTTAGCGCGGTGAATTCCAGGCGTATCTACAAATACGATTTGACCCCGATCTTCAGTCACAATCCCGCGAATTTGATCGCGAGTCGTCTGAGCCTTCGGAGTCACAATTGAAATCGTCTCCTGGAGGATAGTATTCAGGAAAGTACTCTTCCCTACGTTCGGTCTACCAATTAATGCAACAACACCTGATTTCATTTTTCGCTTCCCAGATTGAATTCCGGAAGTTTAGCCAAGGCTTCCTTCGCCGCATTCTGTTCGGCGTCTTTTTTTGATGAACCTTCATTCGCAGCGAGTACTTGATCTTTGACTCGCACTTCTACTGTAAATACTTTTGCATGATCGGGCCCTGCCGAACTCACCAAATGGTAGGTTGGAGTTAAGCGAAACTTACTTTGAACCACTTCCTGCAGTTTGGTCTTATGATCTTGAAAAGAGATAGCACAATTCTCGGCTTTAAAGAGAGGCGCAAACAAATAACGGACCACCGGATAAACCGCATTGAATCCACCATCGATGTAAATCGCAGCAATCAAAGCTTCAAAGGCACTCGACAAAATCGAGGGCTTCTCATTTCCGCCTGATCGCATTTCTCCCTTACCGAGACGCATCAGTGGACTTAAATGAAGCGACTTTGAAATCTCACTCAAAGTTTTCTCATTCACCACTGCTGCACGCATTTTTGACAGTTGTCCTTCAGCCGCTTCTGGAAAAGATTCCAATAACAAATCTGAAATCACCAAATCCAATACCGCATCCCCTAGAAACTCAAAGCGTTCGTTATCACGACTTGCCAATGGACGATCTTGAAAGTTTTCATGACCGTATGAAACATGAGTTAAGGCGAGTAGTAATAAACGTGAATCGCCGAACTGATAACGAATCTGTTCTTGTAAGGATTGTAAGGTTGGAGTCTCACTCATTTGTTGTCTCTCCTAGCCAGGAAACGTCTCCCGATGCTCGATCCACCACCCAACGGGAGACTTTCACATCGACGACTCGATTCTTTTTTGTCTGGAAATCCGAGCTGCCGATTGGGATCAACACCCGCTGATAATTCTTCGAATACCCTGAGATCCATTCGCGACTTCCATCCGGACCCCTTACATTCCCCTCAAGTAAAACACCCTGAACCAACGGTTCACCCGCAGATCTTACATCCGCAAATCCTCGAGTCATTCGCTCAAGACTGAGGGCCTGAAGAATACGCGCACGCTCTTTTCGGATCTCTGGGCGAACCACACCTGGTAATTTAGTTGCCGGAGTCCCACTGCGTTCGCTGTAAGGGAATACATGAAGGCGATTCCAAGGTAGGGACTTCAGGAGCTCGAGAGACTCGTTGAAAATGGCTTCCGACTCTCCTGGGAAGCCCGTAATGTAATCCATTCCGATGAATGGCTTCCGAGTCATGTTTTGAAGTTTAAAAAGGCAGGCCTGAACCTGTTCTCCATTATATTTGCGCTTCATGAGCTTTAAGATGGGAGAACTCACATGCTGAAGTGAAACATGAAAGTGCGGGCAAAACGCCTCATGCTTTTCCATCAGATCAATCATTTTATCCGATATCTCAGTAGGATCGAGGGATCCAATTCGAAGCCTCGGGAGAGCGGTTTTGGTCAGGATGGCTTCTAAGAGTTCATCAATCTGAAGCTTGTCAGACCAATCTAAGCCGTAATCACCAATATTGGTTCCCGTGAGGATGACCTCCTGAACCCCTTCTTTGACTAAAGCCTCAATCTTTTCTACGATTAAATCAATCGATAGGCTTCTGGCTGGGCCGCGGCCATAAGGGATTACACAGTAAGTGCAAAATGAATTACAGCCTTCTTGAATCTTAATAAATGCTCGCGTGCGATAAGTGGAGCTCGCTTCGTCCAACTTTAGAATCTCATCAATTCCACTCGAGGGCATTGCCCACTCTCGGTCCATGGGATGGCGTGATTTGAGCTCATCATAATCGCTGACAGAACCGAGAATCACGGGAACATCTTGAGTACTGTTTTCGTTTGATGTGATGTGAGCATGAATCAGTTTTGCAGCCTGATCTTTATTTTGATTACCAATGACTGCGGCAGGAAAATCAACTTTAGACTTTCTATCGGAACCCAATGCCACGACAGAATGGGGTTATGGATCCATCGACAAAGCAGCGCAGACAGCTAAATCAATCATCAA
>CAIOKW010000333.1 GCA_903858975.1 Oligoflexia bacterium
GGGCGGTGTGTACAAGGCCCGGGAACGTATTCACCGCGGCGTGCTGATCCGCGATTACTAGCGATTCCAACTTCATGGAGTCGAGTTGCAGACTCCAATCCGAACTGAGAACGGCTTTTTGAGATTAGCTCCGAGTTGCCTCTTGGCGTCCCTCTGTACCGTCCATTGTATCACGTGTGTCGCCCTGGATATAAAGGCCATGAGGACTTGACGTCATCCCCACCTTCCTCCGTGTTAACCACGGCAGTCTCCTTAGAGAGCCCAACTTAATGCTGGCAACTAAGGACAAGGGTTGCGCTCGTTGCGGGACTTAACCCAACATGTCACCACACGAGCTGACGACAGCCATGCAGCACCTGTCTTCTGGTCGTATTGCTACGAAAGCCGTATCTCTACGGTTGTCCAGAGATGTCAAATCCAGGTAAGGTTCTTCGCGTTGCTTCGAATTAAACCACATGATCCACCGCTTGTGCGGGCCCCCGTCAATTCCTTTGAGTTTTAGTCTTGCGACCGTACTTCCCAGGCGGGGTACTTATCGCGTTAGCTCCGGATCTGCAGGGGTCAACTCCCACAAATCCTAGTACCCATCGTTTACAGCGTGGACTACCAGGGTATCTAATCCTGTTTGCTCCCCACGCTTTCGTAGTTGAGTGTCAGTAACTGTCCAGTTCGTCGCTTTCGCCTCTGGTATTCCTCCTGATCTCTACGCATTTCACCGCTACACCAGGAATTCTACGAACCTCTCCAGTACTCTAGTTACGCCGTTTCCAAGGCACTTCCCAAGTTGAGCTCGGGGATTTCACCTCAGACATACGTAACCACCTACCTACCCTTTACGCCCAATAATTCCGAGCAACGCTTGCACCCTTCGTATTACCGCGGCTGCTGGCACGAAGTTAGCCGGTGCTTCCTTTAAAGGTACCATCAAGCCCCAAGGCTATTAACCAAGGGGGTTTTTGTCCCTTCCGACAGAGCTTTACAACCCGAAGGCCTTCTTCACTCACGCGGCGTGGCTGCGTCAGACTTTCGTCCATTGCGCAAGATTCCCCACTGCTGCCTCCCGTAGGAGTCTGGACCGTGTTTCAGTTCCAGTGTGGCTGATCATCCTCTCAGACCAGCTACTGATCATCGCCTTGGTAAGCCATTACCTTACCAACTAGCTAATCAGACGCGGGCTCATCTTAAAGCAAAGGCCCTTACAGGCTCCCTTTCCCAATCTTGTCTTTACAACAAACTTGAACTATCCAGTATTAGCCCGCCTTTCGGCAGGTTATCCCAGACTCTAAGGTAGATTACCCACGTGTTACTCACCCGTACGCCACTTTACTCTGTATTGCTACATTTCACGTTCGACTTGCATGTGTTAAGCACGCCGCCAGCGTTCGCTCTGAGCCAGGATCAAACTCTCATGTTTTGTAAACATGTGTTTAAGTTTAAACTCTGGAACTCAATTGCTTACTACAATGAACCCTAAGGCCCATCGCATCTGGCATATTATTGTTTCTATATCCATTCCTAAATCACTTCAGAAAATGGACGTAAAAGTATCTTATGACTCAAATAGAATTGAATTCAGGCAGTCCAAGGATTGCTCCTCAAACTCATAGGCCCGTCTTCTCTTTCAAATATTTAATCGTCACTAAAAACTATCCATCAAAAATTCCTCTCGGAATCCTCAATAAATAATTTCTGTTGTCTAAATAAATTTTCAAAGAACAGGTCGCAATTATTGTTTAAAAAACCATATCTGCAACGGCTCGACAGGAATACTGTAGCTTCCTGAATCTTTCAAGGGGAAGTCATAATGGTTTTTTCATAACTCTGGGAAAAAATCATAAGAATTTGTAATTACAGGTCTTTTTATTTATTTCTTTCAGCAACTCCCAATATTGCGCCGAGCCAAAACGGGTCCGGCAAGACAAGTTTTCTCGCTTCGAGATCAAAACAGCCCATCGTGAATTCGGCCTCCGCCGCAAGCTCTCCTGCCTCATTCAGAAGGAGGTGCCTTAAGGTTATGATTTTCTTCGTGATTCTAAGGGTTTGCGTCTGAATCACTACCGACTCCCTAAGTTTTAACTCCTTCTTAAATCTGATCGAGCACTCTAACACCACAGTTCCAATTTTTCTTTGATGAACCTGCTGAAGTCCGTAGCCCCTGGCCGTGATCATTTCCCAGCGAGCCTCTTCAAAGAGCATAAGGTATTGGGCATTGTTTACGTGACCGAAAGTATCAAGGTGCCGCTCTCGAATCATCGTGTGATATTCGTGAATTGGAAGTTCGTTCAACTGAATTTCATCTAAGTTAATCATCGCAAAACAATACCCGATCCCCCAAAAATATGAGAGTGTTTTCCGAAGGCAAATCCATGGAAAAATTCAAACTAGAAATTGCAAAAGCTCTCAGTGAAACAATTGGAACTACAGTAAATCCAGCTGAAATCGTTACTCCTCCGGATCGAAATTTGGGTGATTTTGCGTTCCCATGTTTCAGACTTTCCAAATCCCTTCAAAAGGCTCCTCCCATTATTGCTGGAGAAATCGCCATAGCTGCTGCGAAGGTCATTAATGCTGAACTCATGACTGTCACCACTGCCGGACCTTATGTAAACTTTTCCCTCACAAAAAAAGCAATTACCCATAACATTCTGAACGAGGTCCTCAATTTAAAATCTAACTATGGCTCCGGTCAGAAAAACTCAAAATTAAATTGGGTGTTTGAATTCAGCTCACCCAACGTGGCAAAACCATTTCAAATCTATCACCTGAGAACTACCATTGTGGGTGCATCCCTTTCTAGAATTGCTCGCCATCGTGGATACCAGGTCACCACGATCAATCATCTTGGTGACTGGGGCACTCAATATGGAAAGCTAGCCATTGCTCTAAAAAGATATGCTTCTGAACTGCCGAGTGAAATCACACTGAAGCACCTGGTTGATATCTATGTCCGAATTCATAAAGACATGGAAAGTGATCCGAGTATATAAGGTAGGCTCAAGGATTAAAGAATTATTATAAAATGCTGCAAAGCGCATGGGCCA
>CAIOKW010000334.1 GCA_903858975.1 Oligoflexia bacterium
ACGCTCTACCAACTGAGCTATACCCCCACTGAATTGCACAAGAAATTGACAGGTAAAACGCTACAGCAAGATGCGGCAATACGCAACAGAGTGTAATCATGTAGCCGCAACGTGTAATCATAAGTTCATGAAAAGCTTCAGTTTTACATTAGGCATAAGGCTTGCGTACAATAGGGGTATGAAGAACTTTTGGTTATTTCTGCCCTTCCTTTTATCCGCCTGCGCTTCAGCACCCGAATTAAAATCGCTTGATGGGTCGCTCCCCGATTGGGTCCAGCATCCAGAAAAAAATTATCCTAGCACACGATATCTCGTGGCTGTGGGCAGCGGAAATTCTCGCGACGAAGCGATTCGAGATGCGAGAAAGCAAATGGCGGAGAGTTTTGTGGTGAAGGTTCAGAGTTTAACCCAAGTGAATTCACAATCGAAACTGGCACAAAATACCTCAGGACAGGTTTCGGGTGATGCAAATCAAAATGTCTCAAAAGATCTGAGCCTTGAAACCACTACTCATTTGCGAGGAGCGGAAGTGAAGGAAGTTTCGAGCGTCGATTCGCAAATCTATGCATTAGTGGCGCTCGATAAACTGAGTGCGCGTTCTGGATTATTGATGGAAGCCAATCGAATTCAGGCTGATATCAATTCTGAGCTTGATGGTTTAGATCAGCGTTTTACAAAAGCCGGATATAATCATGCAAAATCGCTCATGGCTAATTTTCAGGAACTTCAAGGGGAAGCGTCCGCGCTTGGGATGTCAGCACTCCTTGACCTCAGTCCCATTCAAGCGCGTATTTTGAGAATTGAAAATTCGATCCGAGGGCAGAATCAGAAGCTTGCGTTTACCGTCACCACTTTAAAAGGAGAATCCTTTTTCGAGAAAGACATTGAAGCTTGTATTAATGATCGCGGCGGAATGGTGTACTCACTTGGCAAAGAACCTACAGGGACTAATCAAATTCAAATTACCGTCACGGAGCGTCCACAGCATTTAGCACTCGAAGGATTTAGTAAAATTCGTTTTGATCTATCGGCTTCAGTGATTCAAGCGAATGGGCAGAAGTACCAAGCCCAAACGACTCAAACCGAGACCGGCCGTAGCCGGAAAGCAATTTTAGAGGCCGTGTCAGACAAGCTTTCTCAAGATTTGTGTGAACAAGTGTTTAATCGTGTCAGTGAAATGAAACCCGTAGGAAAGGAATAAGTTATGAAGAAGATCATTTTTACATTGAGTGCAATCAGCGTTCTAAGTGCCTGTGGCGGAGCCCCGGTTCGTGAGGTCACCGTGGAAGCGCCTCAGTTCAAGGTGACTGATGCGGCACCAGGAGGACGCGAAGCCTGGCTTGATAATCCAAATTTCTACGCTAAAAAAGAAGGGCTCGATACCGATAAATTCTATTATTACGTTGGCGATGCACAGAGTGCGGATAAACGCATGGCTTGTGAAAAGGCCAATGCAGATGCTGTGGATGATATTGCAAAACAAGTGAGCTCATTTGTTGATACCACGATTGCCAGAGCGAGTGCGGATTCCACTGGAAGTGATACTTCGGGTGTTTCAGCCGTGTCTTCGAGTCAGACTGAAACTTCTAAGCTTTCATCCCAGCTTTCAAAGACACTTGTCAGTGGGGTTGAGAAAAATAAACAGTATTGGGAGCAACGCGATTTTTCTCAAGTCGGCGGAGCAAAATCCATTTACATTTGCTGGGTTCTTGCAAAAGTGAGCAAGAAACAAGTGGATGATTTAATTACACGTGCTCAGACCATTCGATTTAAGAATGATCCGGAATTAAAGTCTAAAGTTGAAGGTAAAATGGTTGATATCCAGAAGGATTTCGACAAGTACATGCAGGCTCATTAATTGAAGGGAATTTTCATGAAAACATTAAAACCAAGTCAGATCATCAGCGGAGTTTTTGTCGCCATGGCACTTATGTCGTGTTCATCCTTTAAAGCCCAAAGGGTGGATGAGGCAAAGGCAGACGAGAAGGCCATGGAAATCACCGATAATTGGGTAGATGGTGACACGATTCGAGTGATTGATGGCTCGATGAAGCAGATCTATGCCCATAAGCGTTTTGCTGAGTACCAGGGCAAGTTTGCCGGAAAAAGAATCAAGTTATTTGTAGGAGAGATCCGCAATAATACGGCTGAGTCCTATTTTCCGGTTAAGGATCTTGAGGATGCATTACTAGAGAAGATGTCCAATTCAGATCAGTTTGCTTTAATCGATGCTTCGAGAAGAGAGACTTTACTAAAGGAAATCACTTATCAAAATGAT
>CAIOKW010000335.1 GCA_903858975.1 Oligoflexia bacterium
TGACCGAAGGTGGTCTGCATCAAGACCCGTACAATCTTCCGAGGCACCCGTGAGTGCTGTACAAATTTGGACCATTTCAGCAGATGGGGCACATAGCTTTTTATGGGAAACATCATTTAATGTGAGAATGTTATCTGGAGTGATAAAGTAACAGACCTCGTCCGAAGTACCACCACCACCGGTCATTCCGCCTTCCGCATGAACATGGGGTGTAAAAGTCAAAGCGAATAAGAACAGGGAAAGTACGGAAAGATTTCTTAAAGAATGCATAAAGCCTCGTCGTCTTTTTACATCACAAATATGTAAAAATCCATTTTTTTTGGATCCAAAATGCGATTACAATCGTTTTAGTTGTTCGCGGGACTCATTTTTCAAGCTATAGTCAAGATAAGGAGCGGGCATGTCTGATTACAGCGATTTTGAGAGAATGGTGAGTCACGAGGATGGAATAGCGACTCATTCCCAATTGAAGGGAATGGTTTACATTATCGACGATGAGCCCGATATCCTCGATATTTTATCAGGAATCATCCAAAGTGCAGGTATTCAAACGAAGGTCTTTACGGATCCCTTGGAGGTTCTGCGATCCTTTAATGAGTGCACTCCCGACCTAGTGATATCTGATATTCGGATGCCCGGAATGACAGGGATGGAGCTTCTCAGTCAAATGCGCTTAATTAATTCAGACGTACCCTTGGTTTTTGTGAGCGGATATTTGGAAACTCGTCAGTTGATTCAAGCCATTTCCTCAGGTGTTTATGGTGCGATCATGAAGCCATTTAAAGATGAGGATGTTTTGAGGGTTTGTATTCCTGCAATTTTATCATCGCAGGCAGCAAAAGACTTGAGCCAAAGTATTAATTTACTTCTACTTCATTTTGAAGAGCTGAAAGACCAGTTGTCAAATGCGGGACACTCTCATGTGTTAGAATCATTTCAAAATGAGCTTCAAAGCTTACTTAAGCATAGAAGAAAGCTTCAGACCTTATCTAAAAAATGAGTTCACAAAATTCCAAGAGACTTCAGTTCTTCTTTGGTGAATCCTAAGAGAAAGTACTTAGACCTTTCAGGCCACTTTTTTCTCGCCGTATCTGCAAGCTCCAAGGCTGCATCCCGGTATCCAGCTAAGAGTGAGCAATTAATGAGTTTCTCGTAGACAGCAGGATGTTCGACTCCATCTCTCAAGGCTCCACGGCCACGATGCACAATGTCCTTAACGTTCATGCTGGTATCGAGAGTGAGAAACTGAGCTGCCATGGCCTCTTTGCTGCCGGGTGAGGTTTTGAGGAGGCGGCCTAAAAATGGATCAGCCTGTTTCAGAAGTTTATACTCAGCCAAAGTTTCAATAATATAGAGTAAGTAGTTAGCTCTCCCGGCAGAGCTGATGGCTGCACTTTCAAAAACCTCAATCGCACGAGGTGTGACTTTTTCGCGTAGATAATATCTTCCTGTGACAGCTAGAGCGGAGCACATGTATCGAATCAGTTCATCGTCACGTTCTTCAATTTCAACAAAAATTTTGTAATAGGATTCTACATCGTGAAAATTGTTGGTGAGTACTGATAATCTGAGTACAGAGCCCAGGCGTTTAGGGTTAGAAGGAAAAAATTGCGCGAGCTTTTTCATGACTTCATATGCGTCATGATATCGCTTTTCTTGGTATAGCAAATCAAAAAGGCCCACCAGGCATTTGTAGTGAATCTTATTGAATGATAATCCATCCATGTATTTTGTTTCTGCTGAACTAATGGCCTTTTGCATGTATTCTGCTTGGCCTGAGTAAAAATACGCGAGAGTGGGAGTGTCACTCTCTTTCATGGCTTGTGCAAAAATCTCAATAGCCTTTGAATACTCTCCTTTGAATAAAAGCTCTTTTCCTTCGTCGATGAGGCGTAAATAACGGCTTGGGTGGAGTTTTAGGGTTACCGCCTGGCCGATGGCCTTCCTCATAGTGTCTAAAGAAAAGGGCTTAATAATAAAGGTGTCTACATCTTCCTCTGCAGCCCGAGCGACCGTAGATTGAGAAGCATTAGAAGTGACGAGGACAAATAGGTTATCCTTAATTTTTTCTGCCTCATGAATTGACTTTTGAACCTGGATCAGGTCGAGGCTTGATTCTTTGCCAACCATGAATTCTGCAAAAATCACTTTTGGCTTTGATTTTTTTAATTCTTCTTTTGCCTCTGCGATAGAGCCCACTAGAGACATTTTGTTTCGTGTGGCACCAAATTTTGCAAGGCATGAAGCAATATTGGTTCGACCGCTCGATATAGGGTCGATAATCAATATATGATTAGTCGAGAGGTAATCCTTTAAGATTTTATCTGTATCGACCTCTGACATTTAGCCTAGACCCTTTGCTCTTTTGAAAAACTCAAATATCTCAGCTTGACGTCGTTCAATCACGGCCCTGATTTTTGCGATTTTGCGGTGTGAGTCGGGTCTCAGTGCAACGTTTGCGACCAAACGGCCTGAAGAATCAGTTTCGAGTTGGCCCACTGTACCTTGAATATTAAAATTGAGGTCTTCAGTAAGGTTTTCGGACAAGATTCTAATCTCTACTTGATCGGTGATTTTGAGTTTAGCACTGGTCCCAATAATGATGATGGGTTGGTTTTCGGAATAACTAATGAGTTCTACTTCCTCACCATTCATCATGGCCGTGATTCCACAATCTCTCATTGCATTCGCTCCGAGAGGGATGTCGAGATCTACTTGTGCTTGCAAGTCGGCATTATTTTTGGGGGCAGAAGTTTTCTCGGATTCACTGAGATCTGTATTCCATTCAGATTCATCCTCTTGGTTAAGATTGTGAGTATTCCAAGATTTGGGATCAATGCTCTTTGAGTCTACCTTGTCAAACCAGGGGATATTTGCGGGTGGATCCAGAGTAATTTCAAAGCCACCTGATTCAGCTTTTTCAAGCTGAAGATAGTATTCTGGATTAAAAGTTTCATTAAGGGCGGAGGTCCATAGAATTCCTTGGGGTGAGTTAGTGGCGATATCAATCGCGCCTTCGTCATTTTCGTAGAAGCGTCTTTCTTTGATCTTTCCATCCTGGAGTAGGTATAAACCAGGTGCTACACCAATGAATGCCCATCGATTCACTACCCAACTGTATTCCGGTTTTTTTCCGATAAAAACCCAGGTTGATGGTGACGGGTTAAAGGGTTTGAATTGCCCGTTAGCGGTTTCACGAATATGCCACTCCCAGACAAGGTCCTCATTTGGAAACTGTTGATCAAATGTATTCGTAAGTCTCCACTTTCCGACTGTGGGGCTAGGCCCAATGAGTTCGACCATCCATTGCCCTTTATAGCGATTAATATACGGGAATTTCCGAATGAGCCAATAGTCGAAAGGAGAAGTTAAATGATTCGAGGTTGCGATCTCAAGTGATTTAGATGTTTTTCGGGAGCTTTGGCTTTTTGAATCTGCGTGCTCTAGGACTTTGTCGCTCGTATTTTTCTTGATTTCAATGACATCGAGCGCTTCTGTTTGATTCAAAATTGGACGAATCCCGATGAGATATCTTCTCAGTTTGAAAAGAAATGCCTTTGCTGAGTCAGAATAACGGAGTACATCAGCACAACCCGCCCTCCTTAGAATTTCGTCCACTTTGTCTGAACTTACTTTAGAGTAAATCACAATGGCCGCTCTGCGTTCGCGCATCGCTTGGCTCAGGTGAGGCATATAATTGAGGATTGCTGCGAGCTCTTCACGATCTGAAACATAATAAACCAGCAGTGCCCGATGATCATTCATGATCAGATTATGGAAATCGTCGAGACTTCCATTTTCCTTCATCTCTGTGTCGGGAATGGTTTTTTTAAAAGATTTAATAATCTGCGAATAGGTGTCAGGCAACACTTTCGGCTTAGAGAACATTACGACGGGTGCTGCGATTGCTTCTGGCTCCAATTTGGATTCCATAGTTCTTTTCAATGACTATATCACGCGCTAAAAATCAAATGTCAGTAATCTTTGAGTTCTATGAAACTCATTTAATTTATAGTGGTAACGTCAAGAATCAAACGCACATTGCTACTAGAATCTTTTATCGTTCGATGTGAAAATCTGTTTATGTATCTCACAAAAAAAATAGGAGTTCCCAAAGGAGCATTTAAGGTTGGGGATACGGCCGTCCTACTTTTGGTTGCGCTTGCAATCTATTTAATCGGTATGACGGCTAAGCAATGGGAAGGGGTCTATCGGCCCGCAGTGGAGATCGACCTATCAGGGAGTAGCCTTTTGCTTTTCTCTTTGTTTTCGATGGGAAGAGCGATGATCGCTTATATTTTGTCTCTTCTTTTTACGCTCATTTTTGGCTATCTAGCAGCTAAAAATAGAATTGCAGAAAAAATTATTGTGCCACTCCTCGATATTGGGCAGTCCATTCCGGTATTGGGGTTCTTACCTGGATTGGTTCTGGGTTTAGTTTCTATATTTCCAAAGACTAACATTGGTCTTGAGTTAGCGTGTATTTTGATGATTTTTACGGGCCAAGTTTGGAATATGGCGTTTAGCTTTATCTCTTCCATGAAGTCAGTACCGACACA
>CAIOKW010000336.1 GCA_903858975.1 Oligoflexia bacterium
CAGAAAACGAATAATCATCAAATAATCAGATACTTAGGGCCACAAAACAGACGTGTTGCGCGTAGCGTGAGGCAAAAGGACACCAAAATACCCTGGTGTCGTTTAAACCCTAGCTCTCCACGGACTCGGTCTTCCGCTCTGACACTGGCGCCTTCGCCTCGACAACAAAGTGAGGCTTCTCATCTTTCAGCACCACCCGTACGGCTCCGCCATTCTCGAGTTTCCCAAAGAGGATTTCTTCCGAAAGTGGACGCTTAATCTCGTCTTGGATGACTCGAGCTAAAGGACGCGCTCCCATCTTGCGATCAAAGCCTTTTTTCGCCAACCAATCGCGAACGTTTTGTTCAAACTCGATTTCTACATTCTTCGCGAGTAACAAGTGCTCAAGCTCTACAATTTGTTTTCCAACCACTTGATCCATCATCCGCATATCCATTGGACTAAAGAACACGATTGAATCCAGTCGGTTTCTAAACTCTGGAGAGAACACCCGCTCAAGCTCTTTTTGGGATGCATCCGCACCACCCAGCTCATTACTGAAACCCACCATCCGACGCTCGGAATCTCTTGATCCCACGTTTGAAGTCATGATCAGGATCACATTTCTAAAATCCGCTTTCTTTCCATTGTTATCAGTCAGAAAACCATGATCCATCACTTGAAGGAGAATATTCCACACACTCGGGTGCGCCTTTTCAATTTCATCCAAAAGCACCACCGAATGAGGATTCTTCATCACTGCATCGGTGAGTAACCCTGCTTGTTCAAACCCGACATACCCGGGAGGCGCTCCGATCAGCCGAGACACCGTATGCTGCTCCATGTACTCAGACATGTCATATCTGAGGAATGAAACGCCTAAATGACTAGCGAGTTGCTTTGATAACTCCGTCTTACCCACACCGGTCGGTCCGCAGAAGAGGAATGATCCAATCGGCTTATCTCCCGAACGAAGACCCGAACGAGCCAAACGAATGGAAGAAACCACTTTCTCGACCGCAAGATCTTGTCCAAAGATGGTGAGTTTCAAATTGCGATCCAGGGACTGCAATCGATCCTTCTGACTATGGGTGACTGTTTTTGCTGGGATGCGTGCCATTTGGGCAATCATCTCTTCAATGTCAATTGCTGAGATCTCCATCGGAGGCGCGCTTTCATCCGTTCCCGCCTGCGCACGTTTAATCCGCATTTTTGCGCCTACCTCATCAATGACATCAATCGCTTTATCTGGCAAAAACCGGTCGGTCAGGTGTTTCACTGATAGATCAACGGCCGTTTTGATTGCGTCAGGAGAATAGATCACTCCGTGGTGGGCTTCAAACTGAGGTTTCAATCCATTTAGAATCTGAATGGTTTCATCTTGAGTCGGTTCAGGCACATCGATTTTTTGGAAGCGACGAGAGAGCGCCTGATCCTTTCCAAAAGAACTTCGATACTCTTGAAAAGTAGTCGAACCAAAACAGCGAATTTCTCCACGTGCAAGCATGGGTTTTAAAAGATTCGCGGCATCTACCGTTCCGCCGTTTACAGAGCCTGCCCCAATAATGGTGTGGATTTCATCAATAAAAAGAATCGGAAAGACACCCTTATCATGTTTAACTTCGAGAGCTTGAATCACGCGCTTCATGCGTTGCTCAAAATCTCCCCGGAATTTAGTACCGGCAAGCAGTGCTCCGAGATCAAGTGAATAGACCACAGCTTCTTGGATGAGGTCAGGGACATCGCCATCCACCACCCGTTGAGCTAAGCCCTCAGCAATGGCCGTTTTACCCACCCCTGCTTCACCCACAAGGAGCGGATTATTTTTACGACGACGACAAAGCGTCTGAATCACTCGATCAAGTTCTTGCTTTCGGCCTACCAGCGGATCGAGTTTTCCTTGTTTTGCTAAATCATTTAAATTCACGGTGTAAGAGGAAAGAACGTCATTCATTGAAGCGCGCGACTCTTGCGGCTTCGCCTCTGAATTGGACTGGGCTTCGGCTCCGGATTCTTCAGCACCTTGTCCGTGGCTTACAAAATTCACCACTTCAAGACGTTCAATTCCCTGCTGATTTAAAAGGTATAAGGACCAAGAGTCCTTGGCTTGGAAGATCGCAATAAAAAGATCCACAGGCTGAATCTCATTTTTTCCGGCCGACTGAACCTGAAAGATTGCTCGCTGCACCAAGCGTTGAACACCGAGAGTGGCGATTGGATTTTCGGGATCGCCTTTTTCAGTTTGGGGTGCCAAAGGCACTTCTTTCTGTAGATAGGCTTTGAGATCTTCTTTAAATTTAGAAACACTCCCTTTGCAGTGCTCCACCGCCTGAACGACTTCTGTCTCTTCAAGGAGCATGAGCATCACGTGCTCCAGGGTTAGAAATTCATGCTTACTCTCAACCGCCGTTGCGAGTGCCTTATTCAAAATAGATTCTGCGCGTTTACCGATCATACCTAGCTCCTCTCGACCGGCTCCATCGTGAGTTTCAAAGGAAACCCGGAACGACGTGCTTTTTCGGTCACTTTGTGAATCTTGCTCTCAGCCACTTCGAAGGAATAAATTCCGGCTACTGCCTTTCCTTCTTCATGAACTCTGAGCATGATCCCCACTGCTTCTTCTGATGGTCTCGAAAAGTCGATAGTCAAGACTTCCACTACAAATTCCATCGTCGTGTAGTCGTCATTATGCAAAAAAACGGCATAGCGCGGAGGCTCAGCAACCTTCGGGTTCGCCTCTTGTACCGCAGCACCTACATCGCCTTCACTTCCATGCGTCAAGGATTTGTCCTGATCCATTTAATCAACCTGAAATCAGCCTAGCATATTTTAAATAATATGGAGATAATAAACGTATGGGGTTTCGAATTGATATCGACGAAGATGAAAAAACGGATGCAAATGCAGGAGCATTCCCGAGCGCTGCAACGGATCCGAATTCCGCCGCAACTAGTAAAGGGATCAAGCTTCCAGACCTGGGCATCCTGAACACGGTTCTTCAAGATTCTGAGGTCACCGAAATCATGGTGAACGACCTTCGAAATATTGCGATTGAAAAACGAGGGCAGATCGTCGTAACTCCGATTCGATTTAAGAGCATCGAAGAGCTCAACCGAGTCGTTCGGGTTTTGATGGAGCCGACTGGAAAGCAGATCACGCCTGAAAACCCTCTTGGAATGGGAAGTCTGCCTGACGGCTCACGGGTTCACATTGCAGCCCCCCCGGTCACTGAGTATGGCCCCTGTATTACTATTCGTCGTTTTCCTAAACGCTACAGTTTTAACAATCTTCTCCAAAGCGGTTCCATGGATCAGCGCATCGCCCATTTTCTAAATGCCTGCGTGATCGGAAAACAAAATATCCTGATTAGCGGTGGAACCGGCACCGGTAAGACCACATTTCTAAATTCACTGATTGCGCTCGTTCCTCCCCATGAACGAATCATCACGATTGAAGACACGGCAGAAATTCCACTCATTTTACCGAATCAAGTGAAGATGATGACCAAGCCAAAGACTCTCGGCAGTGACGTCATTTCCGCTCGTGACTTAGTCGCTAATGCACTACGAATGAGACCGGATCGAATCATTGTGGGAGAGTGTCGTGGGCCAGAAGCCATGGATATGATTCAAGCAATGAATACGGGTCATCAGGGATCCATGACCACCATTCATGCGAACTCCCCTCGCGATGCCCTTTTTCGACTAGAGACTCTGATGATGACATCAGGAATTGAACTGCCTCTTCCTGCCATTCGAAGACAAATTGCAAACGCGATTCAACTGATTGTTCAAATCAGAAGGTTTAAAACAGGAACTCGAAAAATTGTTTCTATTCAGGAAGTCACAGGAACTGAGCAAGATACCCTTTTACTTCAGGAAGTCTTTTCTTTTGATTCCTCGAATCCGATGGACCCCCATAGCGATCAAGGATCTTTTCGCTTCAATGTTTCAGCAAAGGTCATTGAGAACTTAAAAAGCCAAGGGATTCGGGCTTTACCTTAACTTGCTCACAGCATTCAAGTAGCGATGATAACGATTCAAAACTTCCCATTTGACTCGGTCACCTGCGATCTTCTGTGCAAACTTAAAATGGAAATCAAAATCGGCACGATTACGAAGCTCTAATCCAAAGTCCACATGACTCCCCGAAAGGCGTACGACGGTACGGGCATACCACTGCGCTAAATTTCCTGGATCATTTTTATCTTCATCAAATTTCTTTAATGCCTCTTCACCAAGAACTCGCTTCAGGGTGAAAAGGGAGGCACCGATAAAAGTCCGAAGCAAATCGCTCACCACTTCCGCGTGGTCTTTCTTTTTGGTCAGTGTCTGTGAACCCGCCTCCGATGTGGGGATGGGACTACTCCCATCGGGATATTCAATAGAAGGCGCCTTCTTGGCCTCCGTGGAAGAAAAGACACTCGGATTGCGCATAGAGCCTTGAAGCTCAGCCATTTCTTCGGCAAAAACCTTTAGCTCTGCAGGTGAGGCTCCTTGAGATTTTGACTCAAGTGCCCGGTACCGTGAACCCATCACGAGTCCTCGATAAATCCCCTCTAAGCTTGCACCTTGATTCAGAGAATGCGCCAAACTTCCAAAATCTAATTTATCGTCAATCTCGTCTTGATTAAAAACTACTTTATAAATCTCAGCGAGAAGCTCGGAATTCTCTTTAGCAATGGACGCCGCTTTTTCAGAAGGGTCTGGGGTCTGGGATGCAAGCTCTGTTTCTTTTTTCACGTCTTCGGGTGCGGCATGGGGTATCTCTACTTTCGTAAGCCCCAGCAATTGCAAAAACTGTTTTGCCGGCTCGCAAGCACTGAGCAGGACAGCGAAACAAAGCAGAGCTCCAATCATCTTCATTCGATTTGACCTAGACCCTTCGGAGCAAAAGACCTTCCTACAGCAAAGGCCAAAACCAGTAGTGTGATCAGGTAGGGAAGGATCTGAATCCATTGGACTGGCACAGGCTCTACCCCCCAAAGCACCACGCCTTGCAAGCGAATTTGAAGCTGTTCCGTGAGTCCAAACAAAATGCACGCAAGAACGGTTGGGATCGGCTTCCATTTCCCTAGAATCACGGCCGCAAGAGCGATGAAACCGCGACCCGCAGACATATTTCGAGTAAAGGAAGAGGACAAATAAGTAGAAAGCGTTCCGCCGGCAATACCCGATAGAAACCCACTCATCATCACCCCCTGCCAACGTTTCCATGACACTGAAACTCCGGCACTCTCTAGTGCCTTCGGATGCTCCCCCGCAAAGCGGAGCCTCATTCCAATTTTAGAATAGTGATAAATCAAAGCGCTGCCCACTACTGTAAAAACCATAATTACAAGTGGAGCAGAGTGAAATTGGGACTCGCTTGGAATCGGTGGCGTTGAGCCCGTGGAATCAAACCAAATTTTCGATAAAAAGGGAGGAATGCCTAGAGCGAACAAATTGATCGCAGTACCCGAGACAATTTGATTCGCTCTCAACTTTAAAACCGTTACTCCATAAAGGAGTGACAGAATCATTCCAGCAAGGCCGCCAATAAATAGCCCCAAATAAGGATTACTAAAGTAAGGAGTAGCCACGGCCGCGAAAAATGCACCGACGAGCATAAACCCTTCCAGTCCAATTTGAACCACACCACTGCGCTCACACCACAATCCACCGAGTGCCGCAAAAATCAAGGGGGTCGAAACCCTCAGAGTAGGAAGTACCCAACTTGAAAAGAAAGCCTCAAGCATTTTTCTTCCTCCTGATCAACTTTAAGGAATCCCAGATCCCTTCAGACGCAACGCCAAGAATAATGAGTCCTTGAATAATATAAGAAAGATCACGGGTCACTTTGTCGGTTTCAAGATCAAGACTACCAGCGCCCTTCTGAAGAATTCCAAAAAGGAATGCAGACGGGAGAATCCCTAAAATATTTCCTCTGGCTACCAGAGCAACTGCAATACCGACAAATCCGTAATCGGCCGAAAAGCCAATCTTAAATCGATGGGCATTACCGAGCACTTCTACAACGCCTACCAGGCCTGCAATTCCACCCGCAACAAACATGGAACTGAGCCACACTTTTTGCTTCGATATCCCGTAAGTCTCAGCTGCGCGTTCATTCTCACCGATTGCTTTTAATTCATAACCCCAAACGCTATTCCACAGGATAAAATGGAGTAGGAGCACAATTCCAATCAAAACTAAAATCAGCTCCCCCATCGGCGCCCCATTAAAAATCTGGAAAGGCTTTAGATGAAACACGGGTGGAATGGGAATGGTCTCAGCCTGGGAGGAATCAGGGTCTTTGATACTGTAGAGTGTGAAATACGCGGTCGCGCCGGCTGCGATAAAATTCAACATGATGGTCGTGATCACTTCATGACTTCCGCGCTTTGCCTTTAAGTATCCTGGGATGGCTCCCCAGACCCCACCTGCAAGAAACGAGAGGATGAATGCAAACCCAATCGCAATTGCTGGACTTTGAAGATGAGCTCCTAAGACTCCGGCCCAAGCCGCAGCCAGGGCTCCGATCGTCAACTGTCCTTCGGCTCCGATATTGAAAAGCCCTGCCTTAAAGGGAATGGCAACCGCAAGCCCTGTCAGGATCAAGGGCGCGGTATAGAATAGGGTCATCCCGAAGTCGTAACCCGTTCCAAAACTACTCTGATAAAGAACCTTCAATACTTTGATTGGGGATTCGCCTGCCAATTTACAGATAATCAGTCCGATGAAAAACCCCAGGAGAGCTCCCGCAGCTGACTTCAGAAACGATTTTAAAGATGCGTTCATCACTGATTTCATCGATCGCCCCCACCCATCACCCGTCCAATGGACCATGTATCAAACTCACTGCGTTTATATTCACTTCGAATCTCACCATTAAAAAATACGAGCATTCGATCACACAAATCCATCAACTCATCGAGCTCCGATGAAAACAATAGGATCGCTTTTCCTCGATTGCGCTCTTGAACAATGGCATCGTGAATTTTTTCAATCGCGCCCACATCTACCCCACGGGTGGGATGAGCCACATAGAGTACAGAAGGGTTTGAATCCAGCGCGCGCGCAATCACGAGCTTCTGTTGATTCCCACCACTCATTCGACCACTCCAAACCGTAGTGAAAGGAGGCCTAATATCAAACTCTTTGATCTTAGCGTTTACGGCTTCAGTCGCCTTTTTACGAAGTAAAAGTCCATTTTTTTGATAACGAGAATCTTGATGCTGACCCAGAAGAAAATTTTCGGTCATATCTTGCTGAAGCAAAAGCCCCTCAGACAATCGATCTTCAGGAACCAGGCCCATACCCTTCGCCCGAATCTCAAGGGGCCCTAGATGACTTGCGTCTTGGCCCTGAAAAAAATACTCTCCTTGTGCTGATTTGGTAAACTTCTTGGGATCAGTCAAATATCGAAGCAACTCAGACTGACCATTTCCCTGAACCCCCGCAACCCCTAAGATCTCGCCTGGCCTGAGTTCAAAAGAGACCTTTTTCACGGGCTCGGTTGAACTCTCAACGCTCAAGTCCCTAATCCGAACCACCGGCTTCATGTCCGAAGCATTCGCAAACATTTTACGCTCACCCTGATAGGTGAATGAAACAGGGCGGCCCACCATCATTTGAGCAAGCTCATCCTCATTTGTCTCTGCAGTGACCTTTGTCCCGACACTCTCTCCCCGTCTCATGACGGTGATTGCGTCCGTAAATTCCAAAACTTCTTTTAACTTGTGTGAAATGAGGATGATCGTTTTTCCTTCATCCTTGAGCTTTTTCAGATTTTGAAACAGCTCTTTCACTTCTTGTGGCGTGAGTACGGCTGTGGGTTCATCTAAAATGAGCACATCTGAACGCTGATAAAGGAGTTTCAAGATCTCTACTCGCTGCTGCTCCCCTACCGATAAACTTGAAACGGGATGGTCCCACTTTTCAAAATGGAGTCCATAAAGAGTCGAAATCTTTTTTAACTCTGAAAGCGCCTGATCTCTCTTAATCCAAATCCACCCGGGTTCGTGACCTAAAATAATATTATCAAGAACTGTTTCTGTGCCCGCCAGCATAAAATGCTGGTGAACCATTCCGATTCCAAACTTCATCGCATGAACCGGATTTCTGATTTTAGCAGGCTTCCCCTGTACTAGAATTTCACCCTCATCTAAGGGATAGATTCCAAAAAGGGCTTTCATCGCGGTCGACTTTCCTGCACCATTCTCACCAATAAGTCCGTGAATGGTCCCCGTCTTTACTTGAAAGCTTAGGTTCCGGTTTGCATAGAAATTCCCAAAGCGCTTACTAACACCTCTGAATTCAATGGCACTCATTTTCGTTTTTGAACCAAATAATAATCAGGAACTTTGATTTTACCTTTGATGATGTCTGCGCGGAGCTCTTCTAGGGTTTTCTTGTCAGCGGCCGTAACCAACTTTGCATTGTTTTCATCAAGCGCATAGTCGACGCCTTTTGACTTCACTCCATAGCGAATGAGCCCAGTCGTGAACTTTCCATCCTTAAACATTTTAATTGAATCAAATACGGACTCATCGACTCGCTTCAACATACTGCTTAGGATAAATCCTGGCTTAATCCAGTTTTGATTTGAATCGACGCCAATTGCCAATTTTTGCTTTTCTGCTGCTGCATCAAAAACACCCAAACCAGAGTTTCCGGCAGCAACAAAAATTACCTCGGCGCCTCTCGTATATTGATCAAGGGCCAACTCTTTTGCCTTCGGTGGATTATTCCAAGCCTCACCCGTCACTCCGAGATAGTTTGAAAACACTTCAGCTTTCGGATTGATCTTTTTCGCTCCTGCGACATATCCCATTTCAAAACGTCGAATGAGGGGAACATCCATTCCGCCAATGAAGCCAATCTTCCCACCCTTTGCATGAAGTGCTGCAAGCGCTCCAACCAGGTAACTTCCTTCGTGCTCCTCAAACATGACGGAACGGACATTGGGCGCCTTCGCATCTTCATCGACCAGTAGAAATTTTTGATCAGGAAAGCGCGCCGCATTCTTTTTCACCGCTTCGAGCTGATGAAATCCAACGGCAATAATGAGATCAAATTTTTTCTCGGCAAAAGCGCGTTGAAGTGACTCGTATGCAGAGTTATCCGGTGCTTCGACCGTTTTTGTGGTGACCCCAAGCTCTTTCTCCGCTCGCTTCACTCCTTGGTAAGCCGATGCATTGAATGACTTATCATCTTTTCCGGATCGCTCGAGCACGAGTCCGATCTTGAGCTCAGCAAATGCGGGCACACTTGCGAGAACGCTCAGAATTAAAACCGAAGCAAAGCCTACCGTTCCAAATCGAAGAGAAGAAATTGAATTTGATTTCATATCTTATATTTATACGATTTTATCCCTTCTCGTCGAATTGATTTTCGTAGATTCACACGTTACTCTGAATGACATGAAGAACTGGCTCTCTCGACAAAAAACTGACGTCAAAAATGAAAGAGGCCAAACCGTAATTTTGGTCTCATTGATGATCGTGAGTTTTCTCATGTTCTTCAGCTTTGCTCTGAACACCGGTCTCCTCATCAACGCGAAGATCAGCGTTCAAACGGCAGCGGATGCAGCCGCTTATGCCGGTGCCGCAACTCAGGCTCGCCAATTGAATGCCATCTCTTATTTGAATTACGACATGCGCCGGCAATTTAAGAAATTTCTCTTCCGTTATGTCTATGTTGGAAGCTTTGCGGGTCCTCGATTTCCTCAGACCTCAAGCGGAGCTACCAGCGGTCAATATGATTTTCCGAAACTGGACCACTCCACGAGCGCTGCTGGAACGATGCTTGGAATCAAGGCGCCTGTGGTTTGTATTCCCATCACCTCTTCAGGATCACCGAACGATAGCTGCACCCAAATTAACGTTCGCAACACAGCATTTGATGTACAAAGCAGCATTGGTTCTGCACTGGGCAGCTTAAATGCAATCACTCAAGCGTATGTGGACGGGGTGATTGGAATCGGGAACGTTCAAAACCGGATTTGCAATGGTCAAGGGAGCGTAAATCTGTTTGTGCTCATGGCTTGGCTCTTTCGTGCGAATGTTGACAATACAGACCTCACTAATTTCCTCGAAAAAGTGTTGACGCAGAATAATCTGGCCGCAGCCGAAAAGGCTCAGATCCTCACCAATGTGGGGCCACTTGTGAAGGGCCTCGGGCTTTATCCTCGAAATATTTTGAATCTCATGCGGATCAATACGCTGAAAACGTTTATTAACGAGAAGCCCACGACGGTAACTCAGGATGAAGTGTTGTCCTTAGAAAAGTCAACAGGCGCGGACGCCCACGAACGCACCATCCTTGCGTTTAAATCAGCCCTCGCCAATTTGAATGCTTCCATTTTTGATGCCGACAAACTCAGCATGCAAGAACTGCAACCCGAAAACATGATCGCTCTCGAGGACGTCCACACGACTTTTAACGTTTATGTTCAAGCGATGGAAGCTCCGGCTCCTGGAGCGACCCTGAACCCCAATGATCCGGTCTTATGTAATTCTAAGATTTATGCATTTGAAGCAAAGCAAGCGCCCGTCGGAGTGAAGCGAATTCCGATCGCTGGTAAAAACGTGACCTACGCAGTGAAGCTGAGAGCCTTCGTGAAACCTCGAGGCCTCCTTTTTGCTCCGGGATCAGGCTCTCTTGAACTCGATGCGATTGCGGGAGCTAAACCCTTTGGGAGCCGGATTGGGCCTGCGAGCAATGGCCCCGCGGATTGGATCAAAACCATCAGCGGTATTCCTTCCATTAATGGAGCTTCGGTTTGCGCCTCCCCTCCTTGTAACTCTCCCTTTATTTCAATTGGAGCCAATAGTGATTTCTTTTCTATCGATTTCTTAACCGAACTCAATGCTCGCGCGAAAAACGGAGGCTCGATGCCAACTGTTCAGGGCATTGTTAACGCACAAAGGCATGCCATGGCCCCGAACCCTGAAGAGGTAGGACTCTACAATATCCTTCCTCCCCCGCCTGAAAAAGAGAGCGATATGGACTTCCAATTCATTCCTTACTCAGACAGCGTAAGCAAGGCGGACGCAGCAAAGGGAAACCCTCAAGTTTATCGTTTTTATGCTCCCTTGTATCCCGATAGCGCAAACGATACCTCCCAGAAGGTGAAATCTGCACTGGATGCTGTCTTCGGTGCCCTAAACCCCATGGGTAACAATTCATACGGAATGAGTCTGCCCACGATCCGGGATAAGGTGAATGACAATCTCAACGCCTACATCAGTGGGCCCATGAGATCGGGCAATCAGGTCGAAAACGCTGAAACTGAGACCTTTGCCGCCATTGAGTTACCCATGGCTGATCTCGAAAAATCTAAGGGTAAGCCCTTCTGGCTTACCGAATCCAATCAAGTTCTGAGCTCTTGGAGCCCTGAGCACAATAAAATTAGCGGCTATGAGGTGAAGTTCACGCCTCGATTCAGTTATTCAGTAAAACTGGTCGCGATCCGTGACCTGCTGCACCAAGGCGTCTCCAGCGAAGATGCTGACATGGAAACTTTATCGCATTAAATTCCTGCCTTACCGCTTGCCAAATTCCTCCCTTCTTAGCTAACTTTTTTGGGAACGCCACTTCAAAAAGGATTAAAGGAGATTCACCATGGCAAAGAAAAAAGTAGCTAAAAAAGCGGCTCCTAAAAAAGCCGCAAAGAAAAAAGTTGTCGCAAAAAAACCTGCGAAAAAAGCAGCAGCGAAAAAAGCAGCTCCTAAGAAGGCAGCTAAAAAAGTTGTCGCAAAAAAAGCAGCAAAGAAAGTTGCTCCTAAAAAAGTAGCTAAGAAAGCGGTTGCCAAGAAAGTTGCTCCTAAAAAAGCAGCTCCTAAGAATGCCGTTGCTAAGAAACCAGCAAAAAAAGTTGCTCCTAAAAAAGTAGCGGCTCCAAAGGCTGCGAAAAAAGCGGCTCCTAAAAAAGATTTAGAAACCCATAACGAACTCGCAACTGCACTCGCTGCCTCTGCTGCAGTCGCCGCAATGGGTGCAACGATGGCCCACGAATCTAGCGCCCACGACATGCATGAGTTCGGTGAAGACGAAGATCAAGGCATGGAAGAAACTCTCATTGATGATGAAGAGTCTCTTCAGGAAATCGACGAGGAAGAAGAAGTAGATGAAGACGATTACTTCTCTCGTAGCTTTGATGATGAAGATGAGGAAGAAGAAGACCTCGATCTTGATGAAGAAGACGAAGACCTTGACGACGAAGATCTTGACCTAGAAGAAGATGAAGATCTCGATGAAGAAGAAATGGACGAAGACGAAGAAGAAGACTTTGATCTTGATGAAGACGAAGACCTTTCTGAAGACGACGAAGACTAGAAACCAAAGATTAGGGAGCTCATGCTGAAGTGGACATTCGGGACGTTATCCATGGTGTGATCCTAATTGAGCCGCATGAGCTCCCTATTCTTGATTCTTATCTATTCCAAAGATTAAGACAAATTCGACAGACCGGCTTTGCCGAACATTCCTATCCTGGCGCCACTCACAATCGCTATATTCATAGCTTGGGCGCCCTCTTTACGATTACTGAAACCTTTGAAGCGATTTTTGAGGGCCTCAAGAAACGCTCACCCGAAACCTGGAAGCGTTTTAGAGCCCTCGTTCGGTTTTCAGCGCTCCTTCATGACATTGGGCATGGGCCCCTTTCTCACACCACTGAATTTGCAATGCCTGAGGTTTCACGCCTCAACCCAAAACTTCATTCAAAAAGAAAAGCGACTCACGAGGATTATACCCTGAAGATCATCCTCGATTCGCCCCTCACCCCCTTGCTAGAGAGGGCTGGAAAGTCATTTGGCTTTACACCACTCCATATCGCAGCCCTCATTGAATCTGACACAGAAGTGGATGAAGACTTCTTCATTGAGAAAATTGATGGCGAAAAACTGAACTTTAGACCCGTACTTCATCAGCTCATTTCCAGTGAACTCGATGCTGACCGTATGGATTACCTCAGACGAGATAGTTTCTATTGCGGCGTCAATTACGGAGTATTTGATTATTCTTGGATCCTCAGAAATCTCTGTGCTCATCATGAAAATGGAAATGTATATCTAGGAATTAAACACCGAGCACTCTATGCATTTGAGGATTTCCTTCTCGCGCGGTTTAACATGTTCTTACAAGTCTACCTCCACCATAAAACAGTCGTATATGATGAGATGCTTGCGAACTACCTCAATGATCCTGAGTGTGACTATCGATTACCGGCTGATATCGAAGCGTACTCACGATGTACGGATGCACACCTCTATTCACATCTGTCTGAATCAAAGAACCCTTGGGCAAAGCGGATTGTTGAAAAGCAGCCTTTTAAGATGCTGGTTGAAACTCATAGCGGAATCCCGTCCACAGCAAATGCGCGCGAACAACAAGAGCGGATTATTAAGAAGGCGCGCCAGGAGCTTGAGGCAAAGAATATTCAGTACATCGCAAGCACCTCTACCGGAATTCTTTCAAAATACTTCGGGAAATCCGATCATCCGATTTTTGTGTCTTACGATAACCTCTACTCGGCTCCAAGCTTTATTCCGATTCAAAAGTGCACTACACTTTTCACTCAGTACCCCAATAGCCGCTCGATCTCGCGAATCTTTGTATCCCCAGAGGATCACCCCAAGCTTTCCGCTCGGGCACGCGATAAGGCTCTATTTTTTGAGTAAGCGATTCGCCGCAAATACCAATCCTTGGGCATTCACTTTGAAATCAATCTGAAGTAGCTTTAGGTCTTCTGCGTCCAATCGTACATTCCTACTTCCGAAATAATGAAGATTCCAGTCCAAGATGTGTTGGGTCACCGAATCTACATCCATACTCAGCTTTTGAATTCGCCCCATGAGTTCAATTGAAAACTGCAATTGGTCCCGAAGCTGCTGAGCAGCCTCTGGAATTTGCTCCTGCGGAATAAACCCGTAATGAGTAAGCGCAACCTGCTTTAAGTCTTGGCTTGAAATCCAGTCAATCGTCTCAAGAGCCGCCATACCATCAAAGTCAGTTGGACTGGTGGAGGGAATGATCACGAGGCCATGCTTTGAATTAATTTTAGGGTAAGACACTCCGAACGAGTCTCCACTAAAAAGTGTCTGGGTGGTGGGTTCAATCACCACCAAGTGGTGATTCGCATGCCCTCGAGTATGGTGGGTTTTGAGAATGCACCCCTGAAAGGCCACCCCATCCCCTTCCTCTAAAACCACAACCCGGTCGGCCGGGCACGGTAAAATTTCACCGTAAAGTTTGGCCATGAATTCCGGCCCATAAACCTCTGTTGCACTTGCGATCAGCTTGCTGGGATCCACCGCATGTCTCGCAGCCCTAGGATGAGCATAGAGCTTTGCATTGGGGCATTCTTTTAAGAATAACCCCGCTCCGCCGGCATGGTCCAGATGGACATGGGTGATGATGAGACCCTCAATCTGTTCAGGACTCAAGCCCTCCATTCTCGCTGCCTCCATCAAATGGGGAATGGCATAGTTGGTATTACACTCAATGAAAAAGCCCTTTCCGTTTTCAACCAAAAGATAGGCTGTCGCAAATTCCACTTCGACATAATTGCAATCCACGGGAATGATCTTCATACTTAAATTCTATCATGAGCTCAAAAATTTTAACTTGGAATATCAGTTACGGTTATGGAATGGGGTCCGATGGTCAAGAGGGCTATCAACAGCTCCCCGAAAGACACTTCGAGGAAACCTTAAGCGCCATGGCCACTCTGATTAAAAAGGTCGATGCAGACATCGTCCTCCTTCAAGAAGTCGATTTTAATTCCAAGCGATCTCATCACCAGAATCAGCTCGAAATTCTATCCCGGAAATCAAATCTCCTCTACCGATCTGAATGTGTGACCTGGGATCGCCTCTATGTCCCCTATCCCGGATTAAACCCAATCCATCACTTCGGTCGTGTGAAGTCGGGAGGTGGAATTTTATCTAAATTCCCGATCCATAAAATTCAATCCGACCTGTTGCCCAAACCCCGCGAGAACGCTAAAGCCTACAACTATTTCTACCTCCATCGCTTTCTTCAGATGGTAGAGACGGCAGGGATTCGAATTTGTAATCTTCACCTCGAGGCCTTTTCAAAGGACAATCGAGAACTTCACCTGATTCGACTTCAAGATCGTCTATTCGACTACGACATTGATCTTGCCGCGGGGGATTTCAATGGGGACATCTTACTGCCAGATCGG
>CAIOKW010000337.1 GCA_903858975.1 Oligoflexia bacterium
AAAACCACCTTGTCTTATACCTTGATGGGACATCCTAAGTATGAAGTGCTCTCCGGAAAGATTCTCCTTGATGGTGAAGACATTACCGCGATGAAGCCTGAAGATCGTGCAAGGAAACGCCTCTTTTTAGCGTTCCAGTATCCTGTAGCTATTCCAGGAGTGAGTGTCGCTTCATTCTTACGAGCATCCTTAAAGTCTGTGCGCGGAGCTGAGCTTCAGCCATCGCAGTTTCGTGCCTTGATTAAAGAAGAACTCAAACACTTAAATATTCCAGAAGCATTCATGACTCGTTCATTAAACGAGGGTTTTAGTGGCGGTGAGAAGAAACGCCTAGAAACCCTGCAGCTTCGCTTACTTCAGCCTAAGATGGCGGTCCTCGATGAGACGGATTCAGGACTTGATATCGACGCTCTTCGAATTGTTTCTGAAAATCTTCAAACCTACCGCAGTCCCGAACGAGGTATGTTAGTGATCACCCATTATCAACGAATGTTGAACTACATTAAGCCAGACGTGGTTCATGTCTTCGGAAGCGGCCGCGTGCTTCAGAGTGGCGGCGCTGATCTTGCGCTGAAGCTCGAGGAAAAAGGTTATGAATGGGTAGAGGGTGCCTGAGCAATCATGAAAGAGGCAATTCTATTCAAAGATCTAAATCAACTTGAATCGCAAGCGACCCGCGTATCCACACTTGCGGAGCGTGAAGAGAGTAAGTTCGCTTATCATTCGGTTCAGGATGTGAATGGTATTCATGAGTATGAATACGAAGTATCAGACGGTGGGGCGCTTGAGGCTGTTCTTTTCCAAGGGGTTTCGCTTGAACGCGAGGTTTTGATTCGAATTAAAACAAAGCTTGGGAAAAACGCTTCTTTGAAGATCACACTGATTCAAGAAGGCGCATCCAAATCACACATTGAAATCGAATCTGAAATTAAGGGGCAAGGCGCGAAGCTTGAAATTTTTGGTTTGCAAAATGCTAAAGCGAAACAAAAGTTTCTGTTTAAAGCCAATGCACTTCACTCTGTGCCGCACACCAATAGTGACCTTCAGGTTTGGTCGGTGGCAAGAGATGAGTCCCAATCCATTTTTAATGGCCTCGTGACGATTGAACAGACGGCTCCTTTTACCGAAGCCTTTCAAAAGAATAAAAACCTGATTCTTTCAGAGCGGGCTACGATCGATTCTTTTCCAAAGCTTCTCATTGCTAATGACAACGTAAAGTGTGCTCACGGGAGCAGTACCAGCACGCTTGAGCCAGATCAGTTTTATTATCTTCAAACTCGAGGAATTGATCGAGAGCAGGCCGAGGCGATGTTAGTGAAGGGGTTTTTAAGGCAAGCTCTGTCATTCATTTCCGACCTGAAGACCAAGAATGAGCTCGAGCTCAAACTTTCGATTCAAGAAGAGGAATGGTCATGAACGAACTCATTCGCCGAGACTTTCCAATATTGTCCCGAGTGATTGATGGTAAGCCACTTTGTTATTTGGATAATGCGGCAACCTCGCAGCGTCCAAAAAAAGTAGTCGATGCCATTTCAAAGTTCTATTTGGAAACGAATGCGAATGTGCACCGAGGAGTGTACCACCTTTCCCAGGAGGCGACCGATGCCTTCGAATCCGTTCGAAGTAAGGTCGTTCGGTTTTTAGGCGCAAGCTCAGAGCGTGAGATTATTTTTACGAAGGGTACGACCGAGGCAATCAATTTGATTGCAAGTTCTTTTGGTGAAAGCAATATTCAAGCAGGTGATGTCATTGCAGTGACTCGAATGGAACATCATGCGAACTTTGTACCCTGGCAACAACTTGCTAAACGGAAGGGCGCTCGTTTTGAAATTATTGAGCTGACTCCTGAGTTAAGATTAGATCCTAAAGATGTGGATCGCGTTTTAGCATTGAAGCCAAAAGTACTCGCGGTTTCACTTCTGAGTAATGTGACGGGAGTGACCAATCCGATAGCGTCTTTAGCGTCTCGATTTAAAATGGTGGGCACCACCATTGTAGTGGATGCTGCACAAGGGATTGCTCACGGTGAAGTCTTTGTTGATCGTCTCGGTCCGATCGATTTCTTAGCATTTTCAGCGCATAAACTTTGTGGACCGACGGGTGTAGGCGTGCTCTGGGGCCGTGAGGCAATCTTAGATAAAATGCCGCCCTATCAGGTGGGTGGTAACATGATCACTCATGTTTCAGATCTTGATTCTGAGTGGAATGAATTGCCGCACAAGTTTGAGGCGGGTACCCCAGACATTGCAGGGGTGATTGGCTTAGGGGCTGCGATAGATTATATCGAAACCCAAGGGCGCACTCGGATCAATGAATACGAAGAGAAAATCACAGAATATGTGATCCAACAGATTATTGAGATTCCTGGACTGAGGCTTCTTGGGCCCAAAGACCCTCATCATCGAGCACCGATTTTCAGTGTTGCCATTGACGGGGTTCATGCTCATGATCTCGCAACCTTTTTAGATATGGAAGGCATCTCGGTTCGTGCAGGACATCACTGTGCCCATCCCTTGATGTTTCGATTGGGACTTCCGGCGACCTGTCGTGCGAGTTTTAGTTTTTATAATACCTTTGAGGAAGCCGATCAGCTGATTCGGGCGCTGAAGGCTGCTCCCGTATTTTTTGCGAGGAAAAAGAAATGAGCTATCGTGACGTGTTCGGAGAAATACTAGCAGATCACCATGAGTCGCCCAGAAATTGGGGACTCATCACGGATCCCACCCGAACGGAAAATGGTTTTAATCCTCTGTGTGGGGATAAGATCACTTTGACCTTAAAGCTGAAAGATGGCTCATCGGATGAGACGCTCGAAAAGTGTACTTTCGAGGGCGAGGGTTGTTCTATTTGTATGGCCTCGGCTAGCATCATGACTGAAATGGTTCAAGGAAAGCATTATAGTGAAATTTTGAAACTGATCGAAGCGTTTCGCGAAAAAATGCAAGGAGTAGAGGCCGTTGAGGGACTCCCGTCTGATGATGCAGCTGAAGATATCGTAGCGCTTTATGGAATTAAGCGATTCCCTGTGAGGATCAAATGCGCACTGTTGCCATGGACAACGTTAAAAAAAGGAATGGGAGCTGCTCATGCGGGATGAAGTGCTTTTAGAATGGTTACACCCAGTTCAGGATCCAGAAATGTTTATTTCGATTGTGGATCTTGGCCTTATTTATGAAGCTGCATTTACGAATGAGAAAAAGGGAGCGGACGTGAAGATGACGCTCACGAGCCCTCATTGTCCAGTGGCGGATAGTTTTGTCGCGAATGTGAAGAATCGTTTACTTGAGTATCCAGGGATTGAATCGGCTGAAGTTCAATTAGTGTTTGAACCGAAATGGGATCCGAAAACAATGGCCTCAGATGAAGTAAAAGACCGCCTTGGGATTTGGTGAAATATGGATTATCAAAATAAAGATTATTCTAAATATGGGTTTGTAACTGACATTGAAGAAGATCGTCTTCCTCCAGGGCTCAGCGAAGATACGGTTCGATTTATTTCTGCAAAGAAGAATGAACCTGAGTTCATGCTGGAGTATCGCCTCAAAGCATTTCGTACTTGGCAGAAAATGAAGGAGCCCAAGTGGGCGGATGTCTCCTACCCAGAGATCGATTTTCAGGCCATTACTTATTACTCAGCGCCGAAGCAGCAGAAGAAATTGAATAGCCTAGACGAAGTAGATCCAAAGCTTCTTGAAACTTATGAAAAGCTTGGTATTCCGCTACACGAACAGAAAATGTTAGCAGGAGTTGCGGTAGATGCGGTTTTTGACTCAGTTTCGGTGGTGACTACGCAGCGTGAAGAACTGAAGAAGCATGGAATTATTTTTTGTTCAATTTCAGAGGCACTTCAGGAACATCCAGAGCTGGTGAAAAAGTACTTAGGTTCAGTGGTTCCAATCATGGATAACTACTATGCTGCTTTAAATGCTGCTGTATTCAGCGATGGATCCTTTGTTTTCATTCCGAAAGGCGTGAAGTGTCCGCTCGATCTTTCTACTTATTTTAGGATCAATGCCCAAGGGACCGGTCAATTTGAGAGAACCCTCATCATCGCAGAAGAGGGTTCAGAGGTCAGTTACATGGAAGGGTGCACGGCGCCCATGCGAGATGAGAATCAACTTCATGCTGCAACGGTAGAGCTTGTTGCGCTTGAGGGTGCCACCATCAAGTACACTACGGTTCAGAATTGGTATTCGGGTGATGAAAATGGAAAAGGCGGAATTTACAATTTCGTGACCAAACGAGGACTCTGCAAGGGTAAGAATTCTAAGATCTCTTGGACTCAGGTTGAAGTAGGATCATCGATTACTTGGAAGTATCCGAGTTGCGTTTTAGAGGGTGACGGTTCAGTGGGTGAATTCTATTCCGTTGCGATTACGAATGAGCGGATGCAGGCTGATACGGGCACCAAAATGATTCATATTGGTAAGAACACAAAGAGCCGCATTCTCTCGAAAGGGATCTCTACGGGGCACGGTAAGAATACTTACCGTGGAGCAGTAGTGGTGCTTCCTTCAGCAGAAGGTGCCCGCAATCATACCCAGTGCGATTCTTTATTGATTGGCGATCAGTGTGAAGCGAATACAGTTCCATTCATTGAAGTACGTAATAAGACCGCAGTAGTGGAGCATGAGGCTACCGCTTCCAAAGTAAATGAGGAGCAGCTCTTTTATTTACAGGCTCGAGGAATCGAGGCTGAAGAAGCCGTGAAACTGATCATTAATGGATATTGCGATGAAGTGTTTAAGCAACTTCCGATGGAGTTTGCACTCGAAGCCAATCGATTGCTTGAGTTGAAGCTCGAGGGATCGGTCGGGTAACCAGACGTGAAAACGCTGCGGGTTCCGGGTAAACTTTTCCTGATTGGAGAATACAGTGTGATTGTGGGAGGGCGGGCCGTTTTAGCAGCCCTGAAGCCTCCTTATATCTATGGTCACAATGCTGAGCCACTTCATGCTCATCCGGATTCACCTCTAGGGCAGTTTCGTACTTCTCATCCGGAAACCCCTCAGTTTTCATTGATCGAGGGAAGTTTAGGGCCAGGGTTTGGGAGTTCTACCGCTGATTTGATTGCTGGCGCCTATTTTGGAAGTGAAGGCGAACTCGATTCACTCAGCCTTCAGGATTGGTATCGATCAAAATTTAAAGCCGCAAGTGGCGCAGATCTCGCAGTACAGTTGGATGCTGTTATGAGAGGAGAGCATGCCTCTCGGAATACGCTGTCTGGGTACGAGCACGGATCTCAGGTACGAACCTTACAAATCAGTGAGTTTGTAAAAGAGCGAATCTTTATTTTGAAAGGTGCACCTGAAACCAAAATTCGCACGCATGAGGATCTGAAGCTCCAAAGACCCGCGATTAAGCCTGAACGATCCAATCTATTGGTCGATCGTTTCACGGAGATGCTCTCGGTGGACTCGATGGATGGATTTTCGGTTCTCAGCGAATTTGCAGAATACCTGCATGAGACCGATCGTGAAACGGTTGGGGCCCATAAAATAAGAAATGAGCTGAGCTCGCTTCCTGGAGTGCGGGGCGTGAAGGGGTGTGGCGCAGGCTTAAATGATCATTTTATCGTGGCGCTGGATCATGCGGAAGGCAGTTCGAATTTTAAGAACCTAGAAGAATGCTCGGCTCGATTGGGTCTCAGTATGCTTGGAAGTCTCGGGGATCATTTGTGGTAAAAGTATTTGCTCCCGTCAATATTGCTTGGATTAAGTATATGGGCAAGACTGAGGGAGCCCCTACGAATTCATCTTTTTCAATGACGCTAAAGCACCTCGGAACGGAGACGCAAATTCGGAAGATTTCGAATTCTGATCATCTTTCTTTTAGCTATTCGGCATCTGGATATGTGCCACCGAAGACGGGACAAGAAAAAAGTTACCGGTTTCTCATGAATGCTGCCCCCTGGAGTGAGTGTCTTTCTCAGTTCGGATTCCAAAATCAGGCGACGACTGGGACCTTTGAAGTCACGACTCTCAATAATGTTCCCGCCGGCACGGGGATCGCAACGAGCGCTTCTGGTTTTGCGGCTCTGACGCTTGCATGGTTTGGAATCTTAGTGGGGGATCGCTACCCAGAGTGGTTCTCTCTCTATCGTTCGAGTCCAAAACTGAGAGCGGCCATAGCTCGAGTTTCTGCTTTAGGCTCCGGGAGTTCGTGTCGGTCATTTGGAGGCCCCTTTGTTGAGTGGGATCCCAAAAACGGTGTGAGTGAATTCCACGATGGAATTCAGGATTTTACCGATTTTGTGCTTTTGATCGATTCAGAAACTAAAGAAGTATCCTCAAGTGAAGCTCATGAGCGGGTGAAGACTTCTCCCTTATTTGAGGGTCGCGTAGAAAGAGCAGACGTGCGCTTAACTCAAGTCAAGAACGCGCTTCGGGAGGGGCATTTGCAAGTGCTCACGAAAACGGTGCTCGATGAAGCGATCGATATGCATGAGCTGTTTCATACGAGTGAGCCTCCGTTTTCGTATTGGAGAGAGCAAAGTCGAGTTTGGATCAATCGATTGAGAAATCAAGAGGCAGGCCTACCGACACCGAACGGAATTCTTACCCTGGATGCCGGAGCAAACGTGCATTTGTTTGTTCCGACTCATGAGGCTCAGGTGTGGGAAAGCTATTTAGGTACAGTTGATCCGAGCTTAAGGTTTCTCAGCGATCAATCGGGGAAGGGAGCTTTTTATCATGACTAAGGTTTCAGATTTCAGTATTGAAGTTCCAGCAAAGTGGGTGCTCACCGGAGAGCATAGTGTTTTACGAGGTAAACGTGCACTTGCGTTTCCTCATGCGGCACTCAATCTCAAACTTTCTTATCAAAACAAAAAAGAGTTTTCGATCACCGCCAATCCGTTTCAATCTCAGATTAAAAGTTTAGTGGGCCGATCTTTAGAATATTTGAAATTACCTGAGAGCGCATTTCATTCAGGTGAAATTGATATTCAAAGTCAGATTCCCATTGGCGCGGGCCTCGGTTCTTCGGCTGCACTCTGTGTGGCCATTGCCCGATTGGTTTTATGGAAGACTCAGACGGATACGGAGGCGTGGATTCCGCTCGCGACTCATCTCGAGGACGTATTTCATGGGAAGAGCAGCGGGATGGATGTGAACGTCATTGCACTGGGGCAACCCATTGAGTTCAGCATGGATTCGAAGGCAAAACCTCTCTTTGATTTGGAGCGCTTACCTCGCTTTGAGCTTTATGACTCTGGAGTTCGGGGGCATACCCGAGACTGCGTTGAGAAGGTGAAGCATTGGCAGTCACAAAATCTCCATTTAACGAGCCGGTATGATGAGCAAATGGACAGTGCGACCGATACGGCACATCGAGGATTGCTCGAGTTTCAACGGAACCCTCGTTTGGGAGAAGACCTCATAGCGGAGGCGATGAATCAAGCTCAGAATTGTTTTGAAACCTGGGGCTTGCTGACCCCCGAATTAATCGGTCAGAAACATGAGCTACTCAAGCAAGGCGCTTTAGCGGTAAAGCTAACGGGAGCAGGTTTGGGTGGATTTTGGGTCGCACTTTGGCGCTCTGCTTCTCGAGCTCTTGACAAAAGCAATTAAAGTACCATTCTATTATTAGATCA
>CAIOKW010000338.1 GCA_903858975.1 Oligoflexia bacterium
AATTTTGGGCTTCAACAATTCGTCCGATCAGCGGCTGTAGGCGATTTAAGACTTCAGAGACTGAACTAAAGATTCCTTCTTTCCCAATCGCGTTCATGGAATCCCTCATTGAGAAGATGCCAAAGCCTTGAGTGCATGATCAACGCATTTTTCATCTTGGCTGTAGTGTCCACCACTCACGCCGAGGGCCCCGACCAATTTTCCGTCGGCATGGATCGGCGAGGCGCCTCCGAGTAAAATAAAATCAGGAAGGTGTTGGGCCCCAATCAGCATTTTAGGATCGTCTTTCATGAATTCATACCACGACTCTCCAGTAGGGAGTCCAAACCCCACTGCAGTTTTTGCTTTTTTAATGGATGCTTCCAGACTCACTAAGGGAGCATCATCCATGGAGGCAAATGATTTTAAGTTCCCTGAATGATCGAGCACACAGGCTGAAATCTTAAGGCCCAAGGTATCTGCGTGCTCGATGGCCTTCGCAACCAAGAATTGAGCGGCATCGAGAGTGAGAGTTGGGCGATTTTGAAAAGTGATCATTGATGTTCCTTAGAGAAGGCTTTTTAGCTCTCTTAAATTCATTTTGTGGTGAATTTCTTTCGAACTCCCGAAAGTCGGTGATTCCTGAAAGCGATTTCCCACTCCATAAGTATAGCGCTTAAAATCGGTAGCAAAAGACATTTGATAAAATTGACTCATCTCGGATGTAAATTCTTCGACAAAAATCGGTCTAAAGCTGTGAGTAGCGACCATGTAACGCATGAATGCTTTTAAACCGCCTTTTGGCTTCGTTTTTGAATCCAGGAGACTCATGAAGCGTGAACCAAAGGTATAGGCTGCTTGGTCAGTAATTCGGGTATAATAAGGATGAGAGGACATCCCTGTGGTTCCAGAAAGGGACCCGAGTGCTTGATAGCCATCATCTCTCCAGGACGCCAGAGCTTCATCGAGCCAGCCCGAATTCCCATTCGCAGGCATGACTCCTCGTGCAAAGTAGGAGTGAAAAAGCTCATGACCAATGGCTGAAACATCCGTCATGGTTGCGCCGCAATATTCCATACCTCCAGAACCCGCAATATAAACGGTGATCGAAGGGTGGGGGAAGGCCCCATAGTCTTTTTCAAGCTCTTGAAATACCGCGGTGATTTTGTCTTTCACGCGGTCGAGCGATGTCGACCAAGTGTTTTTCGAAGTATAAACAACGGCTGGGATGGTGCGTCCGTCAAATGATTTAAGATTGAATCGGAGTTCATCCACTGCACCTTTAGGGACCGTGTGAAAGAACACGCTGGATGCAGTAAAATAAGCTGGATAAGTGATGCGATACGTTTCGTTGTCGAGCTTTAGAATGTCGCCATTTGAATAAATGATTTGTTCATTTTTGATTCCAATAAAGTGAATCAAAAAGTTCATCTTCACTTGGTCAAATTCGAAGTTAGCGGGGAGATAGCGTTCTAGATAGTTTCTTTCATCCAGGTCAGAGGTCCAAAGCGCACTTTTGACTCCAGTACTGGTGAAGCTTACCAGCTCGGTGAGTGGGAGTTCAATGTGAAGGAGGTGATTCCCGATGCCGATGTTTTGATTGATCACACGCAGGGTGGTTTCATGATTCGGAGTCTGGGTGAGGCTGGCACTGACGGGCTTTCCATCCAGTAAAAGGGCTGTAGGGTTGCTCACAGAGTCAAAAATGGGGTAGCCGGGTTCTAGGGCTTGAAGCTGAATTTCAGCTTTGGCGTAGGCTTTCCCTTGATTGAGGTCATAGGTCAATTCGTAAGTGGCTTCAAGGAAGTCGACGAAAACGGCGTTTGCGTCCTTATAATTAAAAGAATGCGGCCTGTGGCTGAGATCATTTTCAGATGCAGAAGCACCATGGACGAACA
>CAIOKW010000339.1 GCA_903858975.1 Oligoflexia bacterium
AGGCTCAAAACTCACCGTGTGCGAATTCCCCTTCTTCACAGATTTTGGATTTCAGTAACGCGATGACCGGTGCAGGTTCAGTTACGGTGACGATCAACAATGCTGAATACGATAACTGCCGCTACTCTAACCCAATGACTTACGGATGCGGAATGAGCGCGGTATGGCAGAACCACATGGTGGCTGCAAACGTTGCGATCCAAAACGACGGAACTTACTTAGCCCCATAATTCTTTATTAACAACTTCTCTAACACCCCACTCAACTCTTCCATTTGAGGATGCTCGAAATCTTTCTCTTTTAATTGCGAAAGCAATTGAAGAAAGGTTCGAACATCCTCATTTGTTTTTTTGAACAAGATCCCAAATCCATGGTCTCCTGGATCATAGGTTTGAAACTGAATTAAAGTCGCATTATTAATAGAACGATGAAATCCGAGCTCTTTCTCTAATGATCCCAAGATCTCCGCTTTTTTCGTTTTCTTAGCATCAAGGGCTAAAGCAGAATCATAAACCTTTTTCAACTCTTGGTAAGTTTCAGACATTCTCTTCCGAATGTTGCTGTAACGATCCCGATTCTTTAAATAATCCAGATACTCGGGTGATGATAACTCACCACGCTCTTTGAAGTATCGCTCCGTTAATAAATCGGCAATAAAACAAGCAAGGCTTTCATTAAAATAAGACTGATTAGAAATATAGAGAGTTGCATGAACTGACTCATGCAAAAAAACATTCACCAACTCTGGATAGGCCTCTGGTAAAATTTTTCCATCCACCTTTGGAATCATGCTCGAAAGGAGCGGATCTTTAAACCAACCCAAGGTTGAATAGGCGGCAGCACCTCGAACATCGACGTCAAATCCGGCTTTCTCAAATGTTGTAGCAAATTTTTTTGCATCTTCCTTACTAAACCATCCTAGATAGTTGAAGCTACCCACTAAAGGAAATGAAAATATCTTTGGCTTGAACTGGAGCGGATCTGAAACAGTCACCACATAAACCACTGCGTCTTCTTCTAACTTAACATACTCGCGATAGTTGGATGTTGGCTTTAAGCCCTCTTTCTCGCCAAATTTCTTAATGTCTGGAATCTTCTTCAAAAGCGAATTCAGCTCGGGCGAGCTCTTCGGGTCTTCAATCACAGAATCAATGGGAACTCCACGATTCAGGAGCTTCAGCTGCCCCCGTCCTGCCTGAAAAAGATAATATACGGAGCTACAGGAACTTAAGGAAAGCATTAAGCAAACACCTCCCATGATTTTAAAAATAGAAGGATCCTCCAACAGAAATATTGAAATTATCCTGCCAAGTTGAAATATTTCCACCCGAAAGATAGGTGGTTCCCTCAGCCTTAATTCCGAATCGAGTTGAAATCTTGGCCTTAACCCCAAGGCCCCCAATAACCGTCACCTGGTCTAATCGACCTGCCGGGGAGTATCCACCTTGGTAACTACCAGTTGCATCCCGATTTAACTGTCCCACACCAAAACGCACATAGGGTCGTATCGGCGCTCCCTCGTTCGCAAAGTGATACATGAGATTTAAACTATAGACGCGGTCTCGATAATGAATATCTTGCACTGAGGGAACAAACTCTTGCGTATTTGAATCTTGGTAGGAAAACTCCACTTCACTATCTTGAGTAAAGTAGTACCCAAAACTCCCCGTAAGCGAACTGCCTGTGGTATAACTTCCGCCATTATAAGAACTATGGTGAACCGAGTAACCCGCTGAAGTTTCAAAAACTCCCGCGTAAACGGGTACCCAAGAAAAACCTAGCCCAATCAGTAATAATAGAATTGCTTTCATTGATTGACCCCTCCATGGTCATTTTCTTTATTCCTCGTCTGATCGATTGCGAATCGAATCAATTTCCTTACTGATTCGTTTCACTTCCACTTTAAACTTTTTTTTCTGAGAATCCCGAA
>CAIOKW010000340.1 GCA_903858975.1 Oligoflexia bacterium
GTTGCTGCTCTGGTTGTGTCTGAGTTCTGAGTCATTCATCCTACAAGACGTATCGGATGATTACGCTAAAACTTGAGTGTTTTAGTCAGGATTTAAATCCCTGGCTTTACTCGAACCTTTACCGAGTGAATCGGGAGCCCATCTTTGATAAAGAGGCGCTCAAAGAGGGTCACTTGAGGGATCTTTAAAAGTTTTGCATCGGGGTTGTTGGCGTGGAGGTCTCGGCTCAACTCGATGATCTCGTAGATGTCGGAGAGGGCAGCCAGGTTCTCCATGATGAATTCAAAGTATTCAGCATGATCCGTTTTCAGGTGGAAAACCCCGCGCTGGCTCAGAAGCGGGGCGATGGACTTCAGCCAATCTTGGTCAGCCGTGCGGTTTTTCTTTTGTGCTTTTTTAGGCCAAGGATCCGGGAAGAACATGTGAAGGAAGTCAATTTCTCCTTTTTCGAACATATAGGAGAGGCGATCCGCGTTGGCCCGAAAGGCCAAGAGGTTCTTGACTTGAAAGTTTTTTGATTTCTCTGCCAGACGATAAATCTGTTTAAATTTCCAATCGATCCCGATGTACAGAGAATCCGGATTTTGTTTAGCCCATTCAAGACAAACATGTCCTGCATTGCAGCCAATTTCTACATGAAGCGGAATTTCACTCCCGACTTCTTTGTTTGAGGAAACTCGAAATTGTTTTCTCCAATTTCCTCGGTGAATTTCAGTGTCCTGATCTTGGAAGGCAAGCCCCTTCATATCCGGTGGAAGGTTTTTAAGCTTCTCCCAGTAGATGTTTTTCGAAGGGGTATATTCAAATTCAGGGCTAGACACCGAGCGCGACATAATATGGATATGGGGGATAACTCGAATGATGACGCTTGTAAAGAAAGGCTTTCACCTGACAAACAGGGTGTACACTCGAGGGAGCGCACACCCCGTCTATCGAGGCGTGCGTATCATGAGTCATCCGGACTCAATCCCTATGATGTCTTTCGCTCGGGTCTTAGCCGAGTAGCTTCAATACTTGTTGCGGATTTTGGTTGGCTTGCGAGAGAACCGAGATCCCCGCTTGTGCGAGAATGTTCGACTTCGTCAATTCTGAAGTCTCGGCAGCCATGTCAGTGTCACGAATACGTGAGCGAGCTGCATCCAAGTTCTCTTTATAAGTCGAGATGTTGGTGATCGTCGACTGTAAGCGGTTTTGAAGCGCACCGAGCGCAGAACGGTTTTCGTTCAGGCGCGTGAGTGCGTCGTCGAGTTTTTCTAAGTTGAGCTGGGCTTGTTCTTTCGACATCGTGCTGATGCCTTCAATGCCGAGGGCTGCAGTCGTGATGTTCTGTTTGTCAGAATCAATGACGAGGCGATCTTCGAAAGCATTGTTATTGAGACCCACCTGAACTTCAAGTTTAGGTGCGGTACCATTTAAGAGCTTGGTTCCGTTAAATTCAGTGGTTGCAGAAATACGATCGATTTCTGAGCGAAGTTGCTGAACTTCTTTGTCGATGAAGCTGCGTTCTTTGTTACCGATGGTATCAGAAGCTGCTTGGATCGAGAGTTCGCGCATCCGTACAAGGATGTTTGATACTTCATTGGTTCCGCCTTCTGCGACTTGGATCAGAGAGATCCCGTCTTGGGCGTTTCGTCCAGCTTGAGAGAGTGAGCGAGTGCTTGCGCGAATTCTTTCAGAAATCGCTAAGCCCGCAGCATCGTCTCCGGCGCGGTTGATTCGATTGCCTGATGAAAGGCGTTCGAGTGATGTTTCTTGTGAGCGTTTATTTTGCTCTAAGTTGCGCTGGGCAACGAGGGCTTGGATGTTTGTGTTGATACGCAGACCCATGGAATTTCTCCTTTATACATAGGTTATTCATCCATGAGTTAATCGTGATCCTTCACGATGCCAGACAGTCCAAGAATCGTCCGACACTAGACCTATCGTCAGTGGAGAATTTGACTTGAGCAAAAAGTGACATCATTTCAATTAGTTATACCTGATCGAAAAAATCAGGTATTTTTAACCTATCGAAATTAAACATTAAAAATGAATTGATCGCGCCTGAAAAAAAGTAAAAAAAAATTCAAAGAGAGGCAAAAAATTCCTTAAGTCGCACTACAATAGGAAGCATTTGTATACTCAAGCCTGGTTTTCTGATAGTTCTGCGTTCATGACACCAGATCAATTAAAGGCTCGTATTGAACAGCTTCATCCTGATACCCGGGTAGAAGTGAAGGATCTCACTGGAACAATGGATCACTATCAAGTTCTAGTGGTGAGTCCTGCATTTCAGGGTAAAATGATGGTTCAGCAACATCAGATGATTATGGGGCTTTTAAAAGCCGAAATTGATTCTGAAGAAGTGCATGCCCTTTCCATGAAGACATTTACGCCAGAACAATATCAAAAAATCGGAGGATAAAAAAATGGCTCACAATCTTATTCCAGAAGTTGAAAAATTAGTAAAAAGCAGCGAAGTCGTCATTTACATGAAGGGATCGCCTGAGTTTCCAATGTGTGGTTTTTCTGCGCGCGCCGTAGCGGTATTAAAAGCAGCAGGAGCAAGTAAGCTTGCTTCTTTTGATGTGCTTTCAGACGACGATATGTGGACCGCTCTCGAAGAGTATACTCAGTGGCCAACTGTTCCTCAGATCTTCATCAAAGGACAATTTGTCGGTGGTTGCGATATCATCGGTGAAATGTTTGAGCGCGGCGAACTTCAGGATGCCCTGAAGTCTTAAGTCCCGCTCACCAATAACTTTGAAGTGGCAGTACTTCATCGATCGATTTTGCGTCTAACATCAGCATGCAAAGCCGATCAACGCCCAATGCGATTCCTGATGTGGGAGGCATTTTCTGGATGGACTGAAGAAGTTCTTCATCGATCGGAGAAGTGGGGTATAGGCTGCCGTAAGTTTCCGCGCGAATTTTCTGATCCTTCAGGAAGTTCGCGCGTTGTTTTTCAGGGTCTCGAAGTTCGTCAAAAGCATTCCCGAGTTCAAGCATGCCCACATAAACTTCGAAACGATTTGCCCACGCATATCCGCGCTCATCGATGACGGGGTTACAAAGCGAGGATTGGCTGAGGGGGTAGTGGGTGACGAAGTAAGCTTGGTCTGTTGGAAGCTTCGGCTCAATGAGGTTCAGCCAAAGCTTAAAGTAGAGATCATCCCAGGGTTCTTCGGGCTCCGCAAAAATTTGATGTTTCTTGCAAACCTCATAAAGTGAAAGCGAGGTTTCGTGGGTGCGAAGGTCGATGGCTAGGAATTCTTGGAATAAGTCCACCACCCGAAAGCGCTTCCAGGGGCCTGCCAGCGAAATGCTTTTTCCTTGGAATTGAAAGGTGTCGCTCTGGTGGAGCTCTAAGCAAATCCGCCGAAAGAGTTCTTCAACTCGGTTTTGAAGTCCCCCGAGACTCAGGTTTGCCTCATAAAACTCAAGCATCGTAAATTCAGGATGGTGTTCTCTGGAGCGGGGTTCATCTCGAAAGGATGAACAGATTTGGAAAATTCTATCCAAGCCCTGTGCGAGAAGTTTCTTCATCGCAAACTCGGGGGAGGTGGGAAGAAAGGTGGCCGATTGGTCATCGGCACGTTTGAGTTCGATGGGTTTAATGTGAGGTTCCATTCCTGGACTTTGAACGAGGAGTGGGGTTCTCACCTCTATATAAGAGTGGGACCAGAAGAATTCCCGAATGGTTCGCTCGACTATAAAACGTTTTTGCCACTTTTGCGAATTGTGCATAGCGCTATCCTTACCGAGCTTTCCTGAATTGCAACACTTCACTGCAGTGTTTTGCAACACTCGTCAGAAGAACTTACTCTGAGCTCGAATACATTCCAGTTCAGTATGGCACAGTTCATGCTCTATAGGTAGTGGCGACGCAAAACGCATCGCTAAAACTTATTTCAAAGGAACATCCATGAAATTACTATCTGTTATCGCTCTTGTACTTTTCGTATCTGCTAACTCTTTCGCAGCTGAAACTGCTGCTCCTGCTGCTGCAGCTCCTGCTGCTGCTGAAGCTCCTGCAGCTGCTCCAACAGCTGAAAAAGAAGCTCCTAAAAAGAAGAAAAAAGCTAAAAAATCTAAAAAAGCTCACAAAGCTGAGTAATTTTACTCGCTTTTAGCGAAGATAAAGGGTCAGGTCTCCTTGGGGGTCTGACCCTTTTTTTTTGTTCAGAAATGGGAGTGTGTTAGCTTAGTAGGGATGGGTTTCTTCCATATTTCCAAGCGTTTTCGAGCCCCAGACTTACAGGCCAAGGTCATTCTGATCTTGATTGCAGTGATTTTCCCAGTCTCTATCTTTTTAGGGCTCGCTCAATCACGAGTCATGGAGCCAGTTCTCTATGATGAGATTCGCCAGGTAGGCCTTTCGTTTGCTCAGAACCTGTCAGCCCAAATTGAAGCCCAGAGGCTTTTACTAAAACCCAATGCATCTCAACTCATCGAAGACAAGATTCAGCGAATGGTCTATGCCCATCCCGGAATCATTCGAGTCGATGTGATTTCAAAACGGCCCGGAACAGGCGCCCTTTATTATCTAGCTTCTAACATCGAGGAGCAGGAAAGTTTGATTCCACCCGAAAGTGCGCTGAAGGATCAGGTCACTGCGGAACTGGAAAAAGAAGATGAGATCCCCGTATGGAATATTTACTATCCCCTGAAGGTGGGGAGCGAGCGGGCGATGATTCACGTACTCGTGTCACTCCGGTTCTTAAGTGGCATTCAATCGACTGTCCTCAAGATCAATATCATTGCAGCCATCTTAAGTACGATTCTGTTGATTCTAGTTTTAAGTTTTCTATTGAAGCGTGCGATTGAAAATGAAAAGCAGCTAAAAGTGGCTCAAGAGAGTAACGCAGTTCTCTCGGGAAGATTACAGGAAACCCAGCAGGCGCTCATTCATACGGAAAAGCTAGCCGTAATGGGGCAGCTTACCGCGAGCTTTGCGCACGAAATTGGAACTCCACTCAATGCTATCAGTGGACACATGCAGTTACTCCAGATGAGTTTAGAGAAGTTAATGGTCGGAGAGGCTTGGAAGTCGGTGTCGGACCGTCTTGGAATTATTACGGGGCAGTTAAAAAAGATTGAAAACATTGTGAAGGGTTTTCTTCAAACGACCAAAAAGCCAATTGCGCAACAGAAGAGTTTGGTTCCGGTGAGGGAATTGGTCGACAGTGTATTTGCTCTAGTGCAGCCAACGCTGCAATACCATCATGTTAGTTATTATCCGGGATTTCGGGCAGAAAAAGGCATTGTGGAAGTGGTACCTCTTGAAATTGAGCAAGTGATCTTAAATTTGGTAAACAATGCGGTCGATAGCATGAAAGAGCGTGGGGCCGGTAGTTCAGTCAAGAATGAGCTTCGCGTGAGAACCTATAATGATTCAAGTCAGAAGTATGTGATTGTCGAAATTCAGGATAGCGGAATGGGGATTTCGGAAGTCAATTTGAAGCAAATCTTTAAGCCCTTCTTCACTACGAAGTCAGCAGGGGAAGGACATGGGCTTGGACTTTCGATTTGTCAGCAAATTCTCAATTCTTATGGCGGAGAAGTATTAGTCGATTCACGAGTGGGTCAGGGCACGCGGGTACGCATGCAGATACCAGTAGCAGGATAAAATCATGAAGATTCTAGTAGTTGATGATGATGTTGTGACCTTAAATATGCTGAAAGAGTTTCTGGAAGCGCGGGATTTTCAAGTGTATCTCGCGCAAGATGCAGATCAGGCGGTTCACCAGGTCCAAAAAGAACGGATTCCTTTGGTGCTGAGTGATATCCGGATGGAAGAGTCGGATGGGCTCTCGCTCCTTTCTGAGTTGAAGAGACGATACCCGAAGATTGTGATGATTCTGATGACTGGGTTTGGAAGCATGGAGGGGGCGATTGAAGCCATTCAAAAAGGGGCCTTTGATTATATTTCAAAACCCTTTGATCTCAATAAACTTCTGTCCTTAGTCAATAAAGCAGTGACGCATATTAAAAGCATGACGGACGCGCCTGAGATGGATTCCCAATCGATCCCATTGGAAGCACCTCGACTGCTCATTGGGAGCTCTCCCAAGATTGTCGAAGTTTACAAAACAACTGCTCGGGCAACCCTCTCTTCAAGTACCGTACTGATTCGAGGGGAGAGCGGAACCGGAAAAGAACTGGTTTCAAGAGCGATTCATCAGAATAGCCCAAGAAAAAACAAAAAGTTTGTCGCCGTGAATTGCGGTGCTTTGACGGAGTCATTGCTAGAAAGTGAACTTTTTGGCTACGTGAAGGGCGCCTTTACTGGGGCTCAGATGGACAAAAAAGGCCTTTTTGAAGAGGCTAATGGAGGCACTCTTTTTCTGGATGAAATTGGTGATATCTCGCAAGGCTTGCAAGTAAAACTGCTTAGGGTCTTACAAGAAGGAGAAGTGCGTCCCGTCGGCTCTCACTCCCAGATTAAAGTAGATGTTCGGATCGTTGCTGCAACCCATCGGGACCTGGATGAGATGGTGAAGGAAGGCAAGTTCCGCGAAGATCTTTACTACCGTGTAAGAGTGATTGAGATCGAGATTCCGCCCCTTCGAGAAAGAAAAGAAGACATTCCAGAGCTCGCTCAGGTTTTCTTGAAAAAATACTCAGGGAAACTGGGGAAGAACATTCACTCCATATCCAAAGAAGCCATGCAAGATCTGGTTCGATACCCTTGGCCAGGGAACGTGCGGGAGCTTGAGCATCAAATTGAGCGAGCCGTGGCCCTCACCAGTGCATCGATTCTTTCTGCAGACGACTTTGACTTTGCACATGAGAGTGCGAAAAAAGGAGATCATAAATCTGGAACCCAAGATTTAGAGCTGGGGCAAGGGTCTGATCCTAAGTCACTTGAAGACATGGAGCGAGAGCATATTCTGAAGGTACTGAAGGACGTTGATTTTAATAAATCCCGTGCGAGTGAAATCCTGGGCATCGATCGCGCAACCCTTTACCGAAAAGCTCAAAAGTACGGAATTGCGCTTAAAAATGAGTAAATTGGTTCAAGAGCTCGGGCTCGTTCTCCAGGATCCGCTCGACTACGGTCCGAGGTTTCATGATCAACAGGGGAGCAAAGTGAATGCGGCCGTCCTCGCTCTTTTCTCGGGGCCGTCTTTGTTAGAGTCAGAAATCCTACTCATCAAAAGATCGCTCACTGTAGTGACTCATGCGGGTCAAGTGGCCCTGCCGGGCGGCGGTGTGGAAGACGTGGATCAAAATGACTGCGTGGCTACCGCTCTTCGTGAGACCTACGAGGAGGTGGGACTTCAGCCTCAGGGGATGAGTGTAGTGGGCTTACTTCCATCCTTTCCAACGGTCAGTGGTGGCTACTTTGTGAGTCCGGTACTGGGGGTTGCGGATCGTGATACCCGCAGCCTGAGCTTCAATTTAGATTCTCGTGAAGTGGGACGATGTGCATGGGTGAGTGTTTCGGAGCTGAAAGCAACCCGCTCCCTTGAAAAACACATGGTTCGGGGTGTCGAAATGGAGCTTCCCTTTTTTCAATGGGGCGAGGAAAAAATGTGGGGGCTCACAGCACTGATTTTTGATCTCATTTTGAGACGGTATGATAATCTTAAGGTATGTTAAAAACCTTAAAAACAACCCTCGTATTGGCAACATTGAGTTTATTCACTTCCGGCGCTTTTGCGGCTGAGTTTTGGAAGGGGCACACTGAAGCGCGTCCCCTCGAAGCGGGACTGATGTCGGGGATGGCGATTTACGGAAATCATTCCAATTGGAGTGTTTTAGCAAGCGGGGCATACCTTCTGAAGGATAAGGCCTTCGTTGCTGATCTTGATGATCGCATTTGGGCAGAAGTTCAAATGGGGCCTTCATTTTTTTCTACCCCTGCGAGCACAGAGACTGGATTGCAATACAGTGCCCACCTTCGTTGGGACTTTAGCTATAATGAACTTTGGACCGTTTATGCCTTAGGTGGATTTGGTGGTTTTGGACTTCCTAAATCGTATGGAAGTTCTCTGACTTTTCATCCTCGCTTTGGTGCAGGGGTTGAGTATCAAACCAAAACAGCACTTCTATTCCGCGGAGAGATTTCTGCTGAGTTTGTGGGTGTTGGAGTTGCGCTTAATTTTTAAAGATGAAGTTGCTACCACTCCTTCCTTTTCCAGGTTTGCATGAAAGTCACGCGAGATCCTTTAAGGTTTCTGCGGGCGCATCGATTTCACTCGGGGAGTTAACTCTTCAGTATCGCATCGAAGCGTCCACGCCTGAGGCACTATCATCCGTGATTCTTCCGAATCCTCAAGAAAAGGTCATGAGGCGAGACGAGCTTTGGAAGGAAACCTGTTTTGAGGCGTTTATTCCTCATTTAGAATCGGGTTCTTATTTGGAGTTTAACGGGTCACCCAGTGGGGATTGGAATTGCTATTCTTTTCGTGAATACCGCGAGGGAATGAATCCGATCCCCGTGAATGGAGCTTCACTTCCGAAGCTGCTTTCTTTGACGAAAAGTTCAAAAGTGATTGAAGTTCAGTGGTCCGTTCCAATGGCATCCTTAAAACAAGGGTTTTTTGCCCTAGGAATTGGTGTGATTGAATTAGCTCCTTTGGGATTAACGTTAGTTTTAAATACTCCGGCAGCCACCACCTATTGGGCACTTAAACATGACGGGGTAAAACCCGATTTTCACATGAGGTCGAGTTTCATTTATGATTCAATTCGGGATTGATCGCTTAGTCAGAGAAAAGGATTTGCAAAAAGAACTTCAAGGGAAGCGAATCGGATTGCTTGCGCATCCTGCATCGGTGACCGAGAACCTGACTCACAGTATAGACGCAATTCAATCGATTGCGGGCCTGAACCTGACTTGTGCCTTTGGTCCTCAGCACGGAATGCGTGGCGAAAAACAATACAACATGATGGAGTCGGATGATTATGTAGATCCGGTCCATCAGATTCCCGTATTTAGCCTTTATGGCAAAAGTAGAAGACCGACCCCTGAGATGCTCTCGCACTGTGATGGGGTGCTTGTGGATCTTCAGGATCTAGGATGCCGAATCTATACCTACCTCACGTCACTCATCTACATGATGGAAGAGTGTGCAAAGCTTGGAAAGTTTGTTTGGGTTCTGGATCGTCCTAATCCCGCAGGTCGCACCATGGAAGGAAGTATTCTGAGGCCGGGGAATGAGAGTTTCGTGGGTGTCGCACCAATTATCATGCGTCACGGTTTAACCTTGGGGGAGTTTGCGACCTTTGCAAAAAAAGAATTTAAGATCGACGTTGAACTCAAAGTAGCTGAAATGAAAAACTACTCCATTTCAGAGGGGCCTGGATTTGGTTGGCCTCTTGAAAAGCGTGCGTGGATTAATCCGAGTCCCAATGCTCCAACTCTTTCCATGGCTCGATGTTATGCAGGAACGGTAATGCTAGAGGGAACAAATTTGTCTGAGGGTCGCGGTACGACCCGTCCCTTAGAAGGATTCGGAGCTCCCGATATTGATGGCACTCGACTCCTAAAAGAGATGGAGCGACTGTCACCGGAATGGTTACAGGGTGCGCTCCTCAGGCCTTTTTATTTTGAACCTACTTTCTATAAACACAAAGTAAAGTTGTGCAGTGGAATCCAGATTCATGTCGACCATGCATTCTATCAGCCCGAGGCTTTTAAGCCCTATCGAATCATGGCGCTAGCATTTAAATCGATCCGTAATCTTTATCCAGACTATGACTTATTTCGGGATTTTCCTTATGAATATGTATTTGATCGTTTGGCGATTGATGTGATTACTGGATGTGAGACTTTGAGACATTGGGTGGATGACCCTCAATCTAAGGTTTCTGATCTCGAGAGTTTTCTGCAAAAAGATGAAGCCATCTGGAAGGAAAAAGTTGCTCATGCGTTTCTCTATCAATAGTTTTTTGGTTCTCTTTCTACTGATTTCTTCGAATTTTGCAGAAGCGAGAGGGAAAGAGGGAAATCTCGAGAGTATATTAAAGGGCTTAGCGAAGGGTGGCACTCACGTTACAGCGCAAATTGTGAACCTCACAAACTCTCGAACATTGCTCAGTGTGAATGCGGATCAGCCCTTAAATCCTGCCTCGAGCATTAAGCTTTTTACAGCGTATACAGCCCTCGAAAGGCTTGGAATTAACTATCAGTTTAAAACAGGTATCTACCTCAATCAGGATAATTCAGTGTGTGTGAAGGGTGGAGGAGATCCATCCTTTGTTATGGAAGATCTGTATCTGCTGGTTCAAGGTTTGAAGCGAAAAGGGCTTGATCAGTATTCAGGTAAAATTACTTTGGACGCGACGGCATACGATGAGGAGCTCTACCCCGAGGATCGGAGCGACCAGAATTCGGAGCGCGCTTATAATGCGCCGATTTCTGGGCTTAATTTTAATTATAACACCATCTCGGTGTTTGTGAATCCAACGTCCAAGGGAAGTCCCGCTCACGTGGGTCTTGATTTCCCATTTAGCTTTGTGAAGATTGAAGGCAAAGTGATGACCGCGTCGGGGACCGATGTGACTTGGGATAAAAAGGGTAAAGGCGATCTGGAGATTGTTTCTCTGGGTGGAAAAATCTCAGAAGATGCAGACGAATGGCGAAAACCCTTTCGGATCAGAAAGCCCAGTTTAGCTTTCGGAGAAGCACTCTCAACCATGCTTGAGAGTGGCGGTGTGAAAAGTAAGACGAAGCCGGTCGTCAGTGAGGGCACTTGTCTGGGGGACCCGTACTTTGTGTATTCGAGCAAGCCGCTTAGTTTTGTGGTTCAGTTGATGGATAAGTATTCGAATAATTTTATTGCTGACTCGCTCGTGAAGGCGCTTGATCATGAGGTGAATCATCGGTCAGGTGGCGCTGAGGGCGGGCTTAGGTTTATTCGAACTGAAATGCTGAAAGTTGGCGTGAATTTGGAGTCAAAGGGCAGGTCCATGGTTTCAGGCTCAGGCCTCACGAATGGGAATAAAGTGTCAGCCAGTGATTTTATTGGCCTTCTAAAGCATATCCACAAGGAGAAGCGATTTTTGCCTGAGATGTTTGCCTCCCTCCCGATTGCTGGAGTGGACGGAACCCTGAAGCGAAAATATGAAAAAAGCGATGTGGCTGAGCGCCTTCGAGGAAAGACGGGAACTCTGAATGGAGTTCAGTCACTGGTAGGTGTGTATCCGAATGATGAGGGTGAGTGGCTTGGAATCGCAGTGATTGTGAATGGTGGGCATGGAATTCCAGAGGCGGATCTCGCGCGCTTCTTGAGTGCCCACTAGGAATCTCTGTTATGTTGGATGTTTTTTTACTCTTCTCAATTCCTGTAGGTGGCGGAATACCGGCCGGTGTTATACTTGCGAAGAGTAAGGGCATCAGCTGGATTGCAATGACAGTGCTGTATTTTATTTCTGATGTGGTATTTGCCTGTCTCTTTGAGCCGACGATGAAGTTCATTGTGCGTACAGGAAAACGTTCGCCGTTTTTTTCCCGAGTCATCGAGGCATTCAAACAATCCACCCAGAAAACGATTTCAAAGTATGGTTTGAGTCCAAGTCCCTTTTCGCTCGTGATGATTGCTTTTGGGGTCGATCCCATTACAGGGCGTGCGGCCACCGTGGCTGCCGGTCATGGATTTTTGTCCGGTTGGACGCTTGCGATTATTGGCGACATGTTTTTTTTCTTGGTATTGATGAGTTCA
>CAIOKW010000341.1 GCA_903858975.1 Oligoflexia bacterium
GTCTTCTCTAGCTCTTCCATCGCATCTCGAAGCTTCCCGGCAAACTTAAAGTTAATGCCTTTTCCGCCTGCTGATGAGCTGGAACCCACTACGGCGTCACGAATCGATTGCGACAAGAGCTCTGGACCGATTTTTTGCTCGGTGCCTGAAAGCACTACGAGTCGCTCCATTTCATTCTCGAGCTGACGAATATTACCTGGCCACGTGTAATCAAAAATCTTTTCCATCGCACGCGCGGTAATTTGCTTCATCGGAATCTCTTTCTCTTTACAATTTTTCAAGAGGAAGTGATCCACGAGTACTGGCAAATCTTCTTTGCGGTCACGAAGCGCTGGAACCTGAATATTGATGACGTTAATTCGGTAAAATAAATCTTCTCGGAAGGTCCCTTCTTCAATCATGGACTTCAAGTCTCGATTGGTAGCCGCGATTACTCTCACATCTACTTTTCGCTCCTCAGTTCCCCCGACTGGAGTCAAGGTCCCCTGCTGAAGCACTCGAAGAAGCTTCACTTGCATAGTCAGACTCATATCGCCAACTTCATCGAGGAACAAGGTCCCGTTATGAGCGGCTTCGAAAAGACCTTTTTTATCTTTGATGGCACCCGTGAATGATCCCTTCACGTGACCAAAAAGCTCACTATCCAACAAGGTTTCAGTCAGCGCTGAGCAGTTTACGGTAACAAAGCTTGAACTTTTTCGAGGTGAACTAAAGTGTACTGAACGGGCAATCAATTCCTTACCGGTCCCGTTCTCCCCTTGAACCAAAACGGTTGCCTCTGAGCTCGATACTTTATCGAGCATTGCATAGAGCTCCTGCATCGGCTTTGATTTTCCGATCATCTGATTGTAGCTGTATTTGTTTTCAACCAAATTATTGAGTGCAGAAATTCGAGCCTCTCGTTTTGAAATCTCAGTGTGGAATGCTGTAATTTCTTGTCCCACGAGATCGACGAGTTCATAAAAATATTTTACTTCTGCATGCGAAAGCGGCTTCATCTTTGAAACGGCTTCATGAAACAGTTCTCCGTCCATGCCTCGTGCTTCAATTTGATGAACTGCCTTCGTAATCGCTTCTGCGCTCACTTCATGCTCCACGTGAGAATAAGCAACCACGGCTCCTAGGTATTCTCCATCGATCACTACTTTTGTAGCGAAGAATTTCTCGAACCCCAGGGGGCCCGCTGAAATCCAATGGTGATCCGTATTTTGTGAAAGCTGATCTGAAACTTCTCTAAAAAATCCGGTGAGCCACTCTCTTCCTTGTTCTTTCGGAAGGAGGTTTGCGCACATGGCGTTTTTAAACTCTCTTTGTCGGTCATACGGGTCGTAGTTGCGAACCACCCCGCGCTCATCTAAAAAAAACACTTCTGCATGGAACCATTGCCCAATGATTTGCTGCAATTTACGAATGACGTGAATGTGTTTTAGCTCTTCCCAATTGATCATGATCTTTGACCTCGATTATTTTTTGTACAATCTCTGTCAAACTTATCGTCAAAACTTCGGCTAAACTTTAGTCAGAAATGCTAAAGGAGCTTTTGCTTAAAAAACTCAAGAACTTCAGGCTTTTGCCACTTCTGTGCCCCAATCCACTTCTCTAAGATTTGCCCCTCCGGACCAATAAAGTAGGTTTCAGGATATTGAAAAGAACCCATCTTTTCAGCGACCTGATGATCCGCATCCAGAACCAAAATAAAGTTCCCAGGAAGATGGGCTCCCTTTTCAGGCAAGATTTCTTTTGAGTCCTCGAGGTTAGGATCAAGACTCACTGCCAAAACCTTTAGGGGTTTTCCAAAGTTTGCTTTGCTTGCGAACTCAACCAGATGAGGAATCTCCTCCGCACAGGGCTCACACCACTTTGCCCAGAAGTGCAGAATAAAATAGCTGCCCTTGACCTGGTTTAAGTCGAAATGCTGTAGAGCCCCGAGCTTTGTGTACACCTCGGAAGTTTCCTGCCGAGTGCCCCTAAGCCCTGCGAAAAGAGCCACAACTCCAACGAAAATTAGCGCGATCGAAAAATAACTTTTCTTGCTCACTGATTCACCCCTTGAATGGAACATTTCGTCTAATTTATCATAAAAGAGTATGGAAGGTCGGGCCCTTCTTTTAAATGCAACATTTCAGCCCTTGCAGGTGATCTCCTGGCAAAAGGCTCTCCAGCTATTCTTTTCCGGCAAGGTCGAGGTGGTCGAATCCTCAGATCAACTCATCCATTCAGTTAGCCTGACTATCCAGATGCCCAGGGTCATTCGTCTGATTAAATACACCCCGCCACGGCCGCGTAAGAATATCGTTCGCTTCAGCCGCAGTAATCTATTTCTAAGGGATCAACACACTTGCCAATACTGCGGTAAGAAACCCAGCGTCAATCTTCTTACCATGGATCACGTAACCCCAGTCGTAAAGGGGGGACCCAAAACCTGGGAGAACATCGTCACTGCCTGTAGACCCTGCAATCTCCAAAAAGGAGGAAGAACCCCAAGCGAAGCCGGTATGCGCTTAAAGCAAGCGCCCAAGCAGCCGGTGTGGTTACCCTTTATGGGTCTAAATATTGACCTCACCCACATCCCAGAATACATCAGGATTCTGGTTCAGACCTATACAGGTGGATTAGACTCAAGTTAAACTATTGATGTGACTCCTGAATCATCCATCATTCGATTTCTAGAATTTTACCTGAGCCCCTTTGTCGCGCAGAAAAATATCGATCTTCTTAAAATCGAGTTTCTCAAAAAGGTGAAGAACCAAAAAGACCTAGGCCTCGCCGAAGTCATCTTGATCAGAAGTACGATCGAATTCATGAGAAAAAAGCGAAAGTCCATCCTTTCAAGCGAGGCAACTCTCAAGCGCCTGCAGAATCACCTCGCTGAAATCTACACACTCGCCCCTGAGGATGCGCTCCTTCTTGCCTCAGAGCCTCCATTTAATATCCCGACAGCTAAGATTGCATTAGCGTGCAGCTCTCCTATTGAGAGCCTCGAGTTTAGGAAATCAAACTTAAAGAAACAGCTTCAAAAGTCAGGTGTAAATCTGGACCAAGCCTTCACGCCCATTGAATTAAAAACCTCACCCTTAAGCCTCACCGCGAAGCCACGGAGATCCTTAATCCAATCGTTCTATGGACTACCTATCGGTGTACGATTTACCCTCGAATCCAGTGCAATCCTGGTAGGGCTCATGGGGCTTTTATGGATCATTCCGGAAGTCAGAAATCGTTACGAAAACTCGATTCAAAAAAGAATCAATGACTACCTCATTGAAAGCTCCCTCCTCGATGCACCAGCACCCGATGGAACCTCAAAAACTCCGAAGGCCCCCGTAATTCTGGAAACGCCTGAAGACTCTAAAGAACACGATCTCGTAAATAAAAGCAGCAGCGAGGAGCCCACCACCCGAAAACAACCCAAGGTAAACGAGGGAGAAACCTGGAGATTCTCATTCACCGGGGCCTCCACCAATGAAATAGAAGATGGAATCATCAACACCCTCAAAAAAATACCTGCAGATGGTGCTAAACCGATCACCGTACCCGGCGGGATTCAGTTTGATTTCGTGCTCGAAACTGACCGCCTGATTACTCTTAAAAATACGCTTGAGACCATGGTCGGTGATCTCCAACGAAAATCCATTACATCGAAATCAAAGCAAATCGCTTCAAGCGTAAATATGAGTTGGTATAAAAAACGAAACATGGGCACCCGGAAAATTCCAAGTGCCCATGTTCAAGTAATTATTTGGATTTCTACGCTTTGATTACTTCTCAGCTTTTTTAGCCGCTGCTTTTTTTGCAGGAGCTTTCTTCGCTGTAGCAGCCTTCTCAGCTTTTTCTTTAGCAGGCGCTTTCTCAGCTTTTACTGCTTTTTCTTTTTTAGCTCCCGCTTTTTTAGAACCAGCGAATAGCTTTCTAAATTTACTGAATGGATCAGCATTACCTTGCTCTGCAACTTGACCCTCAGTCGCCTCAGTAGCTTCTACTGGTGCTTTTGCTTTTTTCTTACGGTCAAGCTTAGGATGATCAACGAGTTCAATCATCGCCATTTTTGCAGCATCACCCCAGCGACGTTCAGATACTTTTACAATACGTGTGTATCCGCCCATGCGTGCTTTGTAACGCTCTGTAAGCTCGCCGAAAAGCTTCGCAACAACTTCGTCATCACGAGTTCGTGCGAATGCCAATCTACGTGCATTCAAAGTTTCTTTCTTAGCAAGAGTGATCAAGCGCTCAGTTACTCTGCGAGTTTCCTTAGCCTTTTCAATTGTAGTTACAATTTGCTCTTGTTTAATCAGGTTATTCGCTAAGTTTTTTAGCATCGCAACCCGATGTGAAGTGTTTCTACCAAATTTTCTACCGTCTACGCCGTGTCTCATAATCTCAATTCCTAACCGATTTGATTATTCTTCTGAATCATCATCAAAATCTTCGTCACCATCAAATGACATATCATTGTCACTTGCTGATGCCTCAGACTCTACTGCCGCTGGTCTAGCACCATGTGCAGGAGCAACGAAGCCATCAAGCTTCATTCCGAGCCCTAGACCCATTTCACCTAAAATCTCTTTAATTTCATTCAATGATTTTCTACCGAAGTTCTTCGTCTTCAGCATTTCAGCCTCAGTTTTCTGAACTAGTTCATAAATGAATCTAATATTTGCGTTCTGTAAACAGTTTGCAGAACGAACAGAAAGCTCAAGCTCTTCTACTGAACGGTAAAGATTAGGATTAAACTGAGAGCCTTTCTCAGTTTGAATCTCAGCAACCATTTCTGGTTCCTCTTCGAAGTTCAAAAACACTGAAAGTTGATCCTTTAAGATCTTAGAACCCAATGCAACTGCATCATCTGGCTGTACTGAACCATCGGTCCAAAGCTCTAAAGTAAGTTTATCAAAGTCAGTTCTCTGTCCAACGCGACTCTGAGTCACGTTATAGTTCACTCTTCGTACAGGAGAGAAAAAACTATCTACAGGAATCCAGCCTACTGGAAGATCCGCAGTTTTGTTGTTTTCTGCAGCACGATATCCGCGTCCCATTTCAACTCGGATCTCAGCCTTGAAGCTCACTTTGCCTTCAACTGTAGCAATCTTGTGATCTTTGTTCATCACTTCGATTTGATCAGAGCAAATGATGTCTTTTGCAAAAACTTCACCCGGACCTTGGAAATTAATGGTCACGGTAGTTTTATCAGTGTGAAGCTTGAAGCGAATTTCTTTAAGGTTAAGAATAATCTCAACGATATCTTCGCGAACACCTTCAAGTGTAGAGAACTCATGTACAACGCCATCAATCTTGATTGCGGTGATTGCAGCACCTTGCAACGAAGAAAGAAGAACTCTTCTCAACGAATTCCCGAGAGTAAGGCCGAATCCGCGCTCTAGGGGGCGGGCGATGAACTTACCGTAAGCATGAGTCAAAGTTTCTTTTTCAACATCCAATGCCTTTGGCTTAATTAAGTCTCTCCAGTTTCTTTCGATCATAATCTAGATTCTCCAGCTCATTCCGAGGTTATTTTGCTTAAATACAGGAAAAGGACCCGACTTAAATAAGCCGAGCCCTTTTAAAAAATTACTTAGAGTACAGTTCTACGATGAGACGCTCTTCGATCGGAGCGGTAATATCATCACGAGCTGGCATATCACGTACTTTTACTTTGAAGTCAGCTGGGCTCATTTCAAGCCACTGTGGAACTTCACGACGCTTAGATGCTTCAAGAGCAGCTTTAACTTGAATCAAGTTATGGCTCTTCTCACGAATCACAATCTCGTCACCTTTGTTGATTTGAAGGGAAGGAATGTTTACTTTCTTTCCGTTCACCAAAAAGTGTCCGTGTCTTACGAATTGACGAGCTTCTGAGCGGCTGTTTGCAAAACCAGCACGGAAGACAACGTTATCAAGACGGCGCTCAAGCATGGTGAGGAAGTTCTCACCCGTAATTCCACGAAGTCTGTCCGCTTTTGCGAAAAGATTTCTGAATTGCTTTTCAAGAAGTCCGTACATACGGCGAACTTTTTGCTTCTCACGAAGCTGTAAACCGTATTCAGAGAACTTAATACGTCCTTGACCGTGCTGCCCTGGCGGGTAAGCGCGACGTTCAAACGCACATTTCTCAGTAAAACAACGATCGCCCTTTAAAAAGAGCTTTTGATTTTCACGACGACAAAAACGACAAACTGCACCACTGTAACGAGCCATGATAATCTCCCTTAAACCCTTCTACGCTTTGGAGGACGACAGCCATTGTGTGGAATCGGAGTCGTATCTTCAATATAAGTTACTCTTAAACCTGCTAGTGACATCGCTCTAAGAGCTGATTCACGTCCAGCTCCCGGACCGCTCACATACACACTCACGCTGCGAAGGCCGTTGTCGTAAGCTTTACGAGCTGCTTCCTCAGCCGCAACCTGAGCTGCGAATGGAGTGTTTTTACGTGATCCACGGAAACCTTTGTGCCCAGCACTTGACCATGCAATGGCATTACCCATTTGATCGGTAAGGGTAACAATCGTGTTATTGAATGTTGAAAGGATATAAGCCTTACCTGTGGACACGCCCTTTTTAGAGGCCTGGACTTTTACTACTTTTTTAGCTTCGCCCGACTCTTCTGTCGCAACGTCAGCTTTTACTGTCTTATTTTCACTCATGATTCATTATTTCCTTAATTAAAAGCTTACTTCATCGCCTTAATAGACTTTTTACCTGCAATCGCAACAGCAGGACCCTTACGAGTTCTTGCGTTGGAGTGAGTTCTTTGTCCATGAACAGGCAAACCTTTTTTATGGCGGATTCCGCGATAACAACCGAGGTCCACTAAGCGTTTGATATTCATGCTTACATCACGACGAAGATCACCTTCTACTTTGAGGTGCTTGTCAATATAGTCACGGATCTTAGCCACTTCGGCTTCAGTAAGGTCTTCAATTTTTTTGCTTAAGTCGATTTTTGCAGACTCGAGCATTTTTTTAGAGGTAGAGCGACCAATACCTAAAATGTAGGTGAGGCCAATCTCTGCGCGCTTATTCTTCGGCAAGTCAATTCCAGCTATACGAGCCACTGTATTACCCTTTCGTAACGATTTCTAATCGAATGTGAGTGTATCGGAAAGAGTTTCATATGCAGGCAAGACAATAAAGTCAAGCCCGAAAAAAAATCTTTCCACTGCCCACTCGAGATTAATTATCCCTGACGTTGTTTATGTCGTGGATTTTCACAAATAATGCGGACAACACCCTTACGGCGGACCACTTTACATTTCATGCAAATTTTTTTAACTGATGCTCTTACTTTCATTACTATCTCCTCGCACCTTGTTTTGGTGCATCCTTAAATTTTTATCGACCTATTTCGCCCGGTAAGTAATTCTTCCTCGGGTCAAATCATACGGGGAAAGCTCAACTGTTACTTTATCGCCCGGCAAAATCTTGATGTAAAACATCCGCATTTTACCTGAGATATGAGCAAGAACCTGATGGCCGTTCTCAAGCTTCACTTTAAACA
>CAIOKW010000342.1 GCA_903858975.1 Oligoflexia bacterium
CGATGCTAGAAAATTGTATCAATGATGGAGCTCCTCAATCTGGAAATGAATGGCTCGGTGTGATTAATCACATGGAAATGATTTCTGGAACTGGGAAATCAGTTTTTTGCCATGTAACCCCAAACTGGACGCCAGCGAATCCTGAATCGGTAAGAATTTATGCATTAGCATCTACCCTTTTAGTCACTCCAAGGCCTGCGTTAGTAATTCCTCAGCCCACCCCTCAGCCTTATGTCATGGGTGGGACAGGCCTCTTTTCTTTAGCCATCGCGTCTAGGGCGACTGTATCGTCAGCAATTACCACGAAGTTTACGCCTGCTGCGAGCGTTGGTCTTCCAGGTAAAATCTTCATGAGCTATAGTGAACTTGATATTAGTTACTCAAATGCGGGGCAGGTCAATCATTTTCCAGAGTTTGGAATTGATCTGGGATTACCTTTAACTGATCGAATGCCTGCAATGGCGGCCCCAACCCCATACCCTGACACGACTAAGTATTCACCGCTCCCCTTATTTACTCGCGCTTTTCAAAATGGAGTTGTGGTCGTGAACCCAAATATCTCGCTCGACCCAGCGAGCTTTTCTGTCCCTAATTACAAGCCACCATTTGATAATATTACGAATGCAAGTCTTGCAAAGCTAGATTTGGATTACACACCGACAAAGCGATTATATCGGTTACGAATTAACGGTAGTGACTTAACAAGCCAAAATAAAGATTCCAATGGAAATGTAATCCAATGGAATGCAGGTAATCTGAGTACCGATCCTGGCGTTATGGCAAATATTAAGATCAAGGCGGGTGAAGCGGCGATTTTTCTTTACCAACCCCTTTAAGATTCAAGCTTATAAAAGATATTAGAATAGGAACACATGAACATTCGACTCCTTGATCTCATCTCCCCTCATTCCATGATTGATTTCTTAGATCGTTATCGTAAAAATGAACCCTTGTTGGTACACCATAAAGGACAAGAGCTTGATTCCATTCAGAAGCTCCCTTTTTTGGAATCATTGGATGCACTGATAAAGCATTGGTCCTCACCGGTTCAGGCTCACCTCCCTGATGTGAGAGATGAAAGCAGTGCCATTGATGTCCCAAGTAAAGATGCTCATAAATTGTTTGCGTGCGGCATGGGGCTTTTGTTTCAAGACGCCCAAGCGCTCTCTCCTATCCTTGAAGAATCTTTAGTCCAATTGAAACAAGATTTAGGGCTTTCGGCCCTGACCTTTGCTCGGTGCTTAATCTATGCGACCCCCGACGGTAAGGGGACAGCCCCCCATTTTGATCAAAACATCAACTTTGTGTATCAGGTCTCTGGAACCAAGAAATGGAAAATGGCTCCGAACACTCATGTTGGAAACCCACTCACTCGGCACACCATGGGTCAGGCCCCCGATTCTGAGCTTGCGAGTTACCTGGATGATGAATTGCCAAGAGAAATGCCACAGAACAGTCAAACCTATGTTTTGAAACCAGGGTCTGTGTTGTTTGTTCCGAGAGGCTATTGGCATGAAACTGAAGCCGAAGGGGATGCCATGGCTTTGAACTTTACCTTCACTGCTCCGGCTTGGATGGATCTATTCCTCGCAGCCTTGCGGAGTCGATTGGCGCAATTTCCTGAGTGGCGAGAAACCGCAAACGGAGTGGCTTCTCCTGATCAGCGCGAGAACGCCGAAGAAAAGCTCGATTCCTTACTCTCCATGCTCGTCGATGACCTCCCAGAATGGAGAGCATCTGATATTTTAGATGTGACGGAGGATTAGTTTTTTAGGTACTTACGTTCGAAATAAAAAGTGCCGAAGGGCAAACATGAAAACACCCAACTCAGCATGAGATTTCTTCGTGGCCAATGATCTCGATCAGAAACAATCATTGCAGCAGTAACATAGAGGAGAAAAAGACC
>CAIOKW010000343.1 GCA_903858975.1 Oligoflexia bacterium
CTGCAAGTGGGAAGCATTAAATTGAAAGTATCCAAGTTGGATGGGTACGATAATGGGATCTAGCAACTTTAGCCTAAAGCCTGACTTCTCGAGTCGATATTGATTGAGTGCAAGTTCACCTCTTGCCAGCTCGGATTGAGTGCTTAAGAAATCAAGACTCATATGTCCGGTCAACTTTCCGATCAGCTCGGGATCATCAAGGAGCCTCGGATTCAGAATGAGAATCGCTGGAGAAAAATCAAAGTCATTTAAATCAATCCGTACGGAAGACGGCTGCTTCGGTGAAAGCGCATATTTTACTTGGGCTGTGAGTTGATCTCCAAAAACGTTTCCACTCGCTCGGAGTGTATTCTCTCCTACTTCAAGGTTGAATCGGGAGGAGTCATAGTTTTCACCCTTAATTTCCGTGTCATAGACTCGACCTTCGGTTTTTGACTTCAGGTGATCCATTCTTCCACTTCCGGTGCTTCGGATTTCAATCTTAGATCGAGCCGGAATTTCAAGACGCTCAATAAAATCGAGATCATTAAAGCTAAAATTTTCGGTTCTAAAATCCCAGCTCATTTCGTCAGTGCTTGACTTAAAATCAATCGCCCCATGCACGGATCCACTCGATTTAAGAATGTTCGCATTCCGCGCAAAATACGTTCCGTGATCATAGCCAAGCTCGAGCTTCACTCGCCTCGCCTTCTCCCCAAACCAAGACCAGTCTGATCCCTCAACCTTTGCCGTAATCATGAGTTCGGGGGTTGCGATTTTTCCGCCGACCTCAACAGTCCCATGAATCTCCCCCTTCAGCTGGTATGGGTACCAACTTACTTTCTTTACGAGACTGGAGAGAATCTCCGAAAGATCTTCTACTCGACCTGAGTGAATATCTAAGGGCAGGTAAAGCTCATCACTTCCTGCAAGATCGATCGAACCTTCTGAGAGCGAATAGAATGTGTTCTTGTGATTTGCTTGGATGTCACTAAAACGAAGCTCAGAGATTCCATCGTCGTAGGTGATGCGACCTTTTACTTTGCCAAAATGGAGCCCTATGTAGTTTGTATCATTTAATTGGGTGTCGAAATCAAGCAGCAGATCTTCGGCCGTTCCATGAATGTGGGCATCTAAATCACCCTCGCCGGAAATTTCATTCCCAGCTATTTCATGAACCTCTTTAAGATCAATTGGGCCTCGAGCATGGAAGTCAAATCCCGTATCTCCATGAACACCCCCTGCAACCTTCAGCTGTGTTTTTTGAATCGAGACCGTCATTTCTCTAAAATCAATTCCCAGCGGAGAGACATCAAGTCCTCCCTTAAGCAGGATGGGGCGTGGTGGCTTCAAAATGAACACCATAGGACGAGGAACTCCGAGCTTTTGATTGGTGAGTCCAAAATGAGCCACACTGAGATCCACATTCGTCTTCAGTTTCCAACGCGATTTATCAGGAGTAAATTGTGCCTGGAGCTTGCCGCTGATACTCGACTCTAGCGGGCATACTTCTTTTGCAACCACCCCCCCGAGCCAATGGATATCTCCGTTCTCGATTTCTGCTTGAACTGAAAACGGCTCGTTGAAACTTAAAGGCACCTTCATGGGGAGAACCTTCAGACGCCCGAGCCCATAGGTCTTGTTTTGCTCAGTCGCTTCAAGTGACTTTAACTCAAGCTTTTTTGATTTCAGATCAATTCCACCCTCAAGCGTAAGCCGATCAGCGCTCACTCGGTCCCACTTGATTCCTTCGCCTTGAACACTGAACTGCCCCTTCAAGGTCTCTTCAATGTTTCTCAGACTTGCTTGCACTTGGGCTTTTACTTGGACATCGCCTCGCCATTGATCCTGATTCAGATTGGCAAGGAAGAAGGTCTCAAGGTCTGAGGTGCTCTCAACATCGGCATGAAGCTGAGGCTCTCCTTTAGGATCTAAAATGTTTCCATCAATCTCACCCTTAAGTTTTAGCCGAATTCCAGACAGCTCGGCAATGAAGGGGGAAAGAAGAATGCCTTGGTCTGTGATCTCCATATTCCACTGGAGCTGATTTGCTTCCTTCACCGGAAGGCTCTTCATGGATTCGGGGGGAGTCACCTTGACTGCGTTCACGACCGCTGTTGAAACGAAGCCATCTCGACCGTGAACTTTTTGTTTCGAAAGTACGAGTTCTTTCACAACTAATTCCGCTCCGAACTCTTCTTTTTTTTCGCCCGGCAACTCGGTTTGAATATTCAGATAAGTATCGACGAAACGAAAGCCATTAATCTGAAGCTGTACAAGATCCTGCCAATTTAATGAAGCAGTACTCTTCACTTTGGTCTTTGCTTTTAACGCTTGTGCGTAGAGGCGGCCTTGAACCGCTCCTCCCCGTACCTCAATCTCCGAAACCTGAAGGAGGCCTGAAAACATTTGGATCGGAGCGAAACTCACTTTAAGCTCTTTGGCTTCAATCTGCCCTTCGATCGGAATCTGCGAAACGTTCTCTCGTTCAATATGGATTTTGGGGTTCACGACTCCCACTCCCGGCGGAAACAAATAGAGCTTTAAGTTGGAGAAGTCGCCCACCACTCCTAATTTCCGGGGAGAGCGTTCAGAAATCATCTGCTTTACGGAGTTTCCGAAAGATTCACTTTGAAGATAGAGGAGCCCACCCGCAAGCATCATTGCGGAGAGTGATAGAAAGGAAAGTAACGCAATTTTTATTTTCCGATTCGTACTCACAAAGTTTTTACTCTAAAGGCTGCGTCCCTAAAAAATGAATCACTCAGTAACACCTTCCCGTACCAAGCTTTTGCGCCGCTTCGATTTCCCAAGGCCTCCTCGACACGCCCCATGAGGTAATAAAGCGGCGTCTTTTCCTCGTGTTGAAGTTCCGCATCCGAAATAGCAGGCTCTAAAATCATTTTCGCCTCAAATGCTTCATCTAAGCCTAAGAAGCATTCAGCGCACAGCGCGAGAGCCGAAACACCAAGTTCCCCCAAATCTGTGAACTCTTGGCGTACTACTCGAATTGATTTTTGAAGTTCTCGGATCGCATCCCGGAAACAACCCATCTCAAAAAATGCGACGCCTAAATCAAAATGCTCTTTACCCGAGAGCTCGGCATTGTAATTCCAATTCTCCAAATGGGGATCAATTGACTCGAGGCCTAACTCTAACCCCAGATCCTCATTCAATTTTCGAATCACTTCATCGGGATCTTCAAACGATGATTTCGTTTGTGATCTTGGATGAGATTCCAATATTTGATCGAGTTCTTTTTTTTGAATCTGACTTAATATTTCTTGTGCTTTTTTGAAGTGAGGACTGAGGATGAGTGCTCGATACAGGATTTTCTTCGCCTCATCATAGAGACCCTCCTGCAATAAAATCTTAGCGCTTTCCACCTCATCCTTGAGTGAAACTCGGGTCGCTTCCAGCGAATGGATTTTTTCTGGGCTTTCGCCTGTATTTTCAGACACTTTTACGCCAATCCTCTAGTTAAAAGGATACGGCTTTTAGGGCTATTTTTGGAGGAATTCTTCAATAAAACGTGTTGTATATTTAGACTCGACAAATTGCTGACTCGCAAAAATTTGACGATGAATGGGGATCGTAGTTTTGATTCCTTTAATCACAAACTCGTCCAAAGCTTGACGCATTTTTGCAATCGCTTCGTCTCGATCTTTCCCGTGAACAATCAATTTTGCGAGAAGAGAGTCATAAAACGGTACCACTTTGTATTCGTCGTAGATGAAAGAATCCACACGAACCCCGAAGCCACCGGGCACATGGAGTGCTGTTACTTTACCCGGGCAAGGATGAAAGGTTTCTGGATCTTCTGCGTTGATTCGAACTTCAAACGAGTGCCCTCTGAGCACGATATCATCCTGCGTGAAACTCAGCTCTTCTCCGGCTGCAATTTTAATTTGTTCTTTAATGAGGTCCACTCCAGTGATCATCTCAGTCACGGGATGCTCTACTTGAATCCGGGTATTCATTTCCATGAAGTAGTACTTCAGGTCTAAATCAACCAGGAACTCAACGGTTCCGACACTCTCGTAATTCACGTGTTTGCAAAGCGCTAAAGCATCGGCTCCCATTTTCTTTCGAATTTCTGGGGTGAGCACTGGGCTCGGCGCTTCTTCAATTAATTTTTGGTGACGACGCTGGATGGAGCAATCGCGCTCGCCTAAAAACACTCGATTGCCATATCGATCGCAAGCCACTTGAATTTCTACGTGGCGTGGGTATTCGCAAAACTTCTCCACATAGAGTGAACCATCACCGAAGGCAGCTCTCGCTTCTTCACTACAGCGCTGAAACGAGTCTGCGAGATCTTTTTCATTTCGAATGATGAAAATTCCTCGACCTCCGCCACCCGCGGCCGCCTTGAGGATCACTGGAAACCCAATTTTAACTGCGGCCTCAACGGCCTCCTCAACACCCGAAACGGCTGAGAGTGTTCCTGGTAACATCGGAACATTTGCCTCACGAGCTTTCGCTCGAGCCCGGGTCTTTTCTCCCATGGCTTCAATATTCTCGGGTGTCGGACCAATGAACGTTAACTTGCATTCTCTCACTAAACGCGCAAACTCTGCATTCTCTGAAAGAAATCCATATCCTGGATGAATCGCTTCCACCCCGGTCACTTCAGCCGCAGAGAGAATACTCATCATGTTGAGGTAAGAAAGCTTAGGAGACGGAGGCCCAATACAAATAGCCTCATCTGCAAGCTTTACGTGAAGTGAGGTTTCATCCGCACTTGAATAAACGGCGACTGTTTTAATTCCAAGCTCACGGCAGGCGCGAATGATCCGAAGTGCGATTTCACCACGGTTTGCGATTAGGATTTTCTTAAAGGGCGGCTTTTTTGCGCTCATAAGATTTGAATCAAGCGGTATCAATGATGAAGAGAGCCTCACCAAATTCAACCGGCTGTCCATTCTCCACTAGGATTTGAACGATTTTCCCGGCGAAATCAGCCTCGATCTCGTTCATGAGTTTCATCGCTTCGATAATACAAAGTGAGTCTCCGGGAGAAACACGCTTACCCACCTCAACATAGGGTGCTGAAGTAGGAGAAGGTGAACGATAAAAAGTTCCCACAAATGGAGACAATACCTTTTTATAGCTTGCCGGATCTTTTGCCTCAACTGCTTGAGCGCTGGATTGAGAGGATGCCGCTGGCATTTGGACAAAGGTTTGAGCTGAAGCAAAAGAAGGCGCTGAAGCAAGCATTCCAGTCTTCATCACAATCTTTTGAGCACCTTGGGACCACTCAAACTCAGCAACACCCTTCGATCTTAAAAAATCAGCAAGTTCTCCAAGAGCATCCAATTCAAATGGAAGTGAACTCTTCTTAGAAGTTGCTTTCGGTGCTGGTTTTGCAGCTGGCGACTTTTTCTTACTTATTGGCTTTTTCGACATAACTTGAATCACGCGTATCAATTCTGAGAACATCGCCTTCAGAAATATGGAATGGAACTTGAACGACTGCGCCGGTCTCCATGGTTGCTGGCTTTGATCCGCCGGTTACCGTGTCCCCGCGGAAAGCCGGGTCTGTTTTTACCACTTTCAATTCAACGAAAGTAGGAAGGTCAACGGTGATCGGGCGGTCATTGTAGAAAACCACCTGAACTTGCATATTGTCTTGCATGAACAAAGACTGCTCGCCAATTTGCTCTTCGCTAATAATGGTCTGTTCGTAATTTTCAGTATTCATGAAATTGAAACCACTGCTGTCCTTATAGAGAAACTGCATGTCTTTGATTTCAACGTTCGCAGCAGGGATACGCTCACCTGACTTAAAGGTACGCTCGATTACGTTTCCGTTTAAAAGGTTCTTCAGCTTCGTACGAGTGAAGGCGCTTCCTTTGCCGGGACTGACGTGTTGAAAGTCCACAATCTGAAACGGGGTGTTATCGATCTCAAGTTTAACGTTCTTCTTAAATTCGTTCGTAGGATATACAGATGCCATAGTTTCTCCGGTCTATATGGGGTACCAAAAGTTAGTATTGCTTCGCAAGTTTAATTCGTTCAACTCGAAGGAGGAGCTCCTGAAGGAGCACGACCCGGCTGACCCACTCTTTTTTACGGACTCCCGGGTCGCTCGAGATCGCCGTATCGGCAGTTTTTACCGAGTAACTTTTCAGTGGAATCGGGTCTTTTTGAAGGACCATGACTCCGTCCTCGTAGGCTCGTGATTCGATTTCCTGGACGAGTCGGGCAATTTCTTGATCCTGAGGCATGAAGAAAAGTAAAACTTTATACGCCGCAAGAGAATCGGATAAGCGCCCGAGAATCAAATAGCTCTCGGCCAAAAGTTTTTGGGCAACTAAATTATCGGGTGCATCCAGGACCACCGGCTCGAGTTCCTTGATCGTCGCCTCGTAATCCCCTTTATCAAATAGCGCACGCGCGAGCGCCACATGGCCGCCGATAAAGTGAGGGTGATGCCGAATTCCATCTCTGCAAATTTCAATCGCCTCATCAAGGAGTCCCGCTTTTCGATAAGACTCAGCCAAGGGTGCAAATACCCGAGACTTAGGATCCTCCTGGTACTTTTTCAAGTAATGATAAATCTGAGGGTTACCGCGAGGTCGATTCATAGATTTCCTGTTTTCGGCACTGGAGCAGCCATGGGAGCCTCACTCACTTCACCGATCGCGGCTTTTTGCTGATTCAAGATTCGTGGGGTCACGAAAAACATGAGCTCGGTCTTTTTGTTGTTCCCCTGCTCACTTCCAAAAAGCCAACCCACGAGGGGCAATTTTCTTAAGAATGGAAACCCGCCCTCATTTTCAGTTTCATCCACACTTTGCACTCCCCCGAGAACCAAAGTGCTTCCACTATCTACAATCACTTCGGTTTCGATTTTTCTGGGCGCTGTCACCGAAGTACCCGAAATCGTTTCCACGGTATCACGAGTGAGCGTCATCTTCAGAAACACGGATCCGTCATTGGTTACCCGTGGGGTAACACTGAGGCTCGTACTATAGGGAACAAAGGTTTGGGTGATCTGACTCCCGGTTGCCGTAACGGTGGCTACGGAATTCACGATATTTGAACCCTGATTGATGGTCGCAGATTTACCGCTAAGCACCATTAAGCGAGGTGAAGAGGTTACTTTTGCTTTGTTTTGCGTCTCTGAAAAACTGAGAAGCGCATCTAAGGTCATCGTGTTTCCAATCCCGAAGCGGAAGGTATTTCCGTTACCCGTTGAGGTGGTTGCTGCACCACCCGCTGCAGGCACTCCGCCGTTAATATCAATTGTGCTCTTCGGATTGAGCACCATGCTCATTTTTCCACCGATGGTCTTCGAAAAAGACTCGGTGGCATCGATGACTTTTGCTTCGATGATCACTTGTGGAGTTTGAACGTCGAGTAACTGAATCATTTTACGAATCCGCTCCACACTCTCTGCGGTGTCCCTCACGATAAGACTTTGAGTGTTAGCGTCCACAATGATGGTAGTGGGAATCCCTGATGATCCCGGATTAGAACTTTGTGAGTTCGCAAAATTGGTCAGTAAGCCCGAAAGGCTTGAAATGTCTGCATAGCTAATCGGGAAAATTCTGGTAATTCTCGGTGCAGATTGAGAAACTACTTTTTTAGCGTCGAGCTCTGCTTGTTTTTCACTTAACAGTAAATCTCGTGGCATCACCCGAAGAACACTGTCTTTTCGCTCCGCTGCGAGACGAAGAGTGGTCAGCACCACATCTAAGGCTTGATCCCAAGGCACCTGATCGAGTGAAAGCGTGATCTTTCCGACGACTGCTGGGTGAATCACAATATTGAAGCCACTGGTATCACTGATCAGTCGAAGGACTTCATGTACGTCTGCATCTTTCAACTTGAGCGTGATCGGTGAACCGGTGAACTTTTGCTCCGATTCTGAACTCATGATTGTGGTCAAAGGATCGCGATCTGATGCGTTCAATTCAGGTCCCTTTGGCTGAGCTTGGAGTGCAACTTTTTTCTCAGCTGCGAAGGGAGCGTGAATCGTGATTTTTCGATCTGACTTTTCAATTTTGTATTTCAAGGAATCTTTAAAATCGAGCACCACTCGAGCATCGGTGTCTGAAAACGGATAGGCTGAAACCTGAATGAGTGGGCTTGCAGATGCTTCGGCTGAAGGATCAAAAGACTGTTTTGCATCTTCTGCAATGCTTGAGTCTTTAAAGGTGAGCACGAGTTGTGGCGGCGATTTCTTTTCTTCTTTTATGAGCGAATTGAGGCCTTCGCCTACAATCTCAATCAAACTTTCATTCCCTTGAGTTTTTACCTGAAGCGATTGAATTTGAGCTGCATTTGCTGACTGACTCGAGATCCAGAATAACGCCATCATGGCCATTCCTAGAGTTTTCATTGAGCGCCTTCTTCTTTCTTAGTGAGAGATACTAATTCTCCCCCGATTCTAATCTCGTAGACATCGGGCTGATCCCTACCTTGTTCATCCTGAAAAAATTCGGTGATTCGAACTGAATCGCTAGCGATATGGGTTATCTTGCCCCCACGCACACCAATTCGATCTCCCACCTTCACAAAAAAAGTTTTGCTACTCGGTCCAGTAAGCATGGCGCGTACTTTTTTTGGCCCGGTAATGACGCCATTTAATTTAAAATCTTTCAGCGCATAGGCTTCTAAGTCTGACTTCGGCGCCTCTTTTCGCTGGTGAACACTCGTTGGAAGCTGGAAGGGATCTCGAAGTGCACGAATGAGATCTTCATTTAGGATCGCCTCCAACGGGGAATCCGCGGGAGGTGGTGGCGTCGCTTGCACCTGTGCAGGCGCTTGTGGCTGAACTGGGGCTTCCACTTTGGCTTTGTCTTGGATTTTTCCCTGAGCACGAACTGGAATTTGTGTCGATACGGGTAACGCGACCGCATTTCCCATTAAGAGAAGTGAAAGGAGACTTAATGTTTTCATTCTCATTTTACTCCTTTCGGGCCTGGCATGAATTTACCTTTTCCTGGTTTAGCTCCAGGAGCAGGTGCTGCAGAGATTTCGTTCGCTTGCATCTTATCTTCTTTACTAACGGTGTACTGATAAGCGCGTACCGAAAGGTTGGCTGCAAGCGTAATCGATCGAGCGCTTATGCTGGTTTGAGCCATCCTGAGAGTAAACCCCTCGACCCTTAAGATACGCTGAAGCTGGGAAACTCGATGGATAAAAAGGAGGATATGTTGAAAACTCCCCCGAAGATCGAGCTTGAACTCTTGCTCTAGGTAATACTCTTTTTGATCTTTTTTTCCGGGCTCAATCTTGTCCACTTTTAATTCAGCACGCTTAGCTTCGGTATCAAGCAGCTTCAAGAGCACGGGTACATCAGGCGCTTCCGAAAGGGCTCCTTGAAATTCACCTAATTTTTTGATTTGAGCCTGAATTTCTTCTCGCTTTTGATCAAGCGACTTCATGAATTTCTTGCCCTCTTCGAGCTTTTTCTTCAGACCCTCGACCTCGGCCATATTATTTTTAATCTGGGCTTGGTGTAGGGCAACTTCACCCGAAGCATCATACTCAAAAATATAATACTGATAGCCCAAATAGGCGATGAAGGCGATGAGCAAGAAGTAGAATGGAACGGATTTCAATTTATCCATTATTCTCTCCTCGCTGTCAGTTCGAAGTTGGTTCTTTTTGAGGCGGCATCACTCGCGGTGGATTTTAAGGTCACGTCTTTAAAGTAAATCGTCTTACCCAAATGAGACATGAGATCACTCACCATGCCGATGTCAACCGTACCTCCGCGTAGACTATAGGCCTTATCCGTTTGTGAAACCTCTACGAGCCAGGATTCCTTCGGGAGAGACTGAACTAAACTCATGAGCGCTTTCGCCGTGAAATCTCGACCCTTAATCAGCTTTTCAATCGTGTCGATCTTGGCTCGAATAATCATCGACGTTCTTTCAAGCTCAGTCTTCGTGCTTTCAAATCCTTTGATCTTCAGAAGCTCTTTGTTGATCTTATCTTTACTGACTTCGATCGTCCCCACTTCTTTTTTCATGACCTCGCGGACGCCTTCAACATATTGGTCATAAGCAAAGTTAGCAATGAGAGCTAAAATGATAGGAATTCCGGCCTTGAAAAACAAGGGCGCCAAGGTCTTTCCACTGTCCTGCCCCATGGATCTTAAGGTGTCGAAATTAACTTTGGGTAGCCCCGACCCACTTTGAGCAGCCGCTACGGACGGATTTCGCTTTTTGATGAGATTAATCTTAATCACGATTTATCCCTCGCACGAATCGCAAGCCCGATGGGAATCACCGCTTCTGGCGCGATGCTATCCAGATACTCTTGACTCATTTTTTTGGGATCCCCTTGAATCCGCTCAAAGGGGTTCACCAAAAGCACCGGTAAAGAGACATATTCTTCAATAGTCCTGAGAAGGTTCGTAGCTCGGGAGCCTCCGCCGCTTAAGTAAATCGAAGACACGGGCGGCCCGAGAGTGGAAGCATTATAGAAGTCGATCGATTTCTTCAGTTCAGTACCGAGAACGTTACTCATTCGGGACACGATTTCTGCCACTTCTTGAGGGAGGTTTTCAGATACTTTGAGTGCTTCCGCATCCACGAGTGTGGGGAGCTTAAGCTCGCGCTGAATTTCTTGCGTCACGGTCAGCCCGCCATAGGGAGCATCCTTCGTAAAGAGGGGAGCACCATCAGAGCAAATGGTCACCTTCGTACTCATGGCACCGATATCGGCAATCAAGACGGCCTCATTCGTCGGAATCGTGTAATTGGATTCAAAACAGTTTTGAAGTGCAAACACTTCAACATCCATTACGCTTGGAACTAAATTCGAATCCTCAATGACCGCGACATATTGATCTAAAAAATCATTTTTCACGGCAACAATAATGACTTCAAATTCATTGGTTTTCGCTTCTTTAATGACTTGAAAATCGACTACGACATCATTGATATCAAAGGGAATGTATTGTTCGGCTTCCCACAAGACTTGATCATTAAGTTCTTTTTTATTATTTACGGCAATCGTGAGATTCTTGATGATCACACCGCTACCGACGAGCGATGAACACACATCTTTTGCTTTCGCTTTCGAGGTTGCGAATGCTTCTTTGATCGCGTCGATCAGCATCTCGGGATTAATGATTTCTCTTTGCTCTGAGAGGACTTCTTCAACGGGAATATTGACAAAAGAAGACAGCATCCAGGAGTTACCCTTTCGCTTCAATTCAGCTAATTTTACGCTGGAGGCACCGATGCTGAGGCCTACGTAGGAACGCCCGAAGCTGAATGAAAAATTCAGCCCTTCTTGTAAGCGTGCTAATACACTACTTCCTGCCCGTCCTTGAGCGGATGCCATTACACTGAGGTTACACAGCGCAACTCAAAAATACAATTCATTGACACTAATTTATGGAAATTTTTGCCGATTCACCCAAAAGGATGACGTAGGAAGCTCGATCAAGGCGCTGATTCGCCAAATCATTGACGGGTGCAATCACAATCACGCGACTACTCTTGACCCCTTCCAACCCAAACACGGGATCAAAGCAAACCTCGTCAGATGCAAGCTTCAATGAAAACTGATGAGCATCGGCAAGAGATAGAACTTTTAGCTCACCATTGAAGTTCGACCAATCACCTGAGGTAGCCGGTTGAAGAGCTGCACCGGCCGGACACTTCTCGATGATTTCATATTGAAACTTACCATCCGCAAGAAACTTCATTCGAATCGGCTTTTTCTGCTGAATGGCCATTGTTTTCAAGTGCTCAAGCTCGATCGAAATCTCTCGAGCCGCATGAAGGGACTTCCACTTGGGTAAGCGCTCCTGCACTACCGGTACGGCACAGAGGGTGAAAAACAACAATACGACCAGCGAAAGAATGATGAATCGATTCCGGTTCTTTCGAACTCGTTGGCGCTCATACAATTCATAATCTCTCCACTCTACATCTAAAGGCCGATCCATTTTGATACCTCGAAGAAAAGTTCTATCAAAGCCCCACCCACGAGGAAAGGGCCATAAGGAATGGCGGTGCGCAATATTTCGGATGATTTCGACTTTTCCCCAGCCCGGCGCTTCTCGATGGCAGCCATTCCAAGCCCAACCACACTTCCGATAATCGAACTGAGGAGTATCGAGGTCCAAATGCCTCCAAGCCCCAAGAAAACCCCAATGGTTCCCATGAACTTAATATCGCCTCCCCCAAGCCCCACCCGACCCGTGAGCTTTTCATAAAGAAGACCAAAGAGGAAAAAGAAGCCAA
>CAIOKW010000344.1 GCA_903858975.1 Oligoflexia bacterium
CGGGATGCGTGCTGATCCAGGTAAAGTTTTCAAAGGTAAGAAAATGCCGGGCCACATGGGACACAAAAAAGTTTCTATTCAGAATCTTACTGTGGTTCGTGTTGACCTTGAAAAAGGAATTGTTTTGGTACACGGAAGTATTCCGGGTCCAATCAGCGGAATCGTTACGATTCGCAAAGCTGTAAAGGTAGAGGTGTAAGATGCCAGCTTTAGAACTTTACAATCAAAAAAATGAAAAAGTAGGCAGCATTAATCTAAGTGATGCTGTTTTCGGTACAGAAGTTAATCGCGCATTGGTTCACCAAGTGATCAAGGCTCAATTGGCGGATCGTCGTCAAGGAACTGCTAAAACTAAGACTAAGTCTGAAGTTCGCGGCGGTGGACGCAAGCCGTTCAAACAAAAAGGAACTGGTAATGCTCGTCAAGGTTCTACTCGTTCACCTCTAATGGTGGGCGGTGGTCAGAACTTCGGACCTCAGCCACGTTCTTACGCTGAACGCACGCCTAAGGAAATGGTTCGTGGCGCATTACGCTCAGCACTTTCTGATCGCGTAAAGGCAGCACGAGTGATTGTTCTTGATAAACTTACCTTTGCTGCTCCAAAAACTGCTGCGGCTGAGAAAGTGTTCAAAGAAACATTCAAGCTCGACAAAGTTCTTTTGGTTGCTTCGGCTGATCAAAACGTAGAGCTTTCAGTGCGTAACCTTAAGGGTATCCGCATGCTTCGTACCGAAGGTCTTAACGTATATGACATCGTTAAGTACGACTGGTTGGTGATGACTCAAGATGCTGTGAAGGCAATTGAAACACGCCTCGGAGTGGAGAAATAACATGCAAGAGAAAATCTTTAGTGTAATTAAACGTCCTGTAATCAGCGAAAAAAGCACGGCGCTTGCAGAAGTTGCAAACCGTTATGTTTTCGAAGTGGATTCTGCTGCTTCTAAACCTGAAATCAAGTCAGCTGTTGAGCAGTTGTTCAAGGTTAAGGTGAAGGCAGTGAACACAATCGTGATGCACGGTAAAAACAAACGCGCTGGACGTTTCGAGTATAAGCGCTCTAACTGGAAAAAAGCGATCATCACTTTGGCTCAAGGTCAGAAGATCGAGCTTTTTCAGGTAAAACAGTAATTTTAGAGGAATAGGTAAGATTATGGCAGTCAAAACATTCAAGCCAACAACCCCATCTCTTCGTTATAAATCAGTAGCTGATTTCTCAGTTCTGACAAAAACTTCAGAGTTGCCAAGCCGTCCAAACAGTCTGACTAAGTTTAAAACTAAGTCGGGTGGACGTAACGTTTACGGTCGTATCACTGTTCAACAGATCGGTGGCGGACATAAGCATCATTATCGTTTGATTGATTTCAAACGTGATAAAGATGGTATCCCAGGCACCGTTGCTTCACTTGAGTACGATCCAAATCGTACGGCATGGATCGCTCTTGTGTTCTATGCAGATGGCGACAAGCGCTTTATTATTGCTGCTGAAGGCCTTAAAGTGGGCGATGCCGTTATTGCAAGCAATAAGGCCGATATTAAGCCAGGTAACAACCTTCAGATTTCATTCATTCCAGTAGGTACCTTCATCCACAACATCGAAGTGGAGCCAGGAAAAGGCGGTCGATTAGCTCGTTCAGCGGGCAGTTACGGTCAGTTGATGGCAAAAGAAGGCGAATATTCTCAGATGAGAATGCCAAGTGGTGAGATTCGTTTGATTCACACTAACTGCCGCGCATCTATTGGACAAGTTTCTAACCTAGAGCACGAGAACATCAAAATTGGTAAAGCGGGACGCGCGCGCTGGATGGGTATTCGCCCAACAGTACGTGGTGTTGCGAAAAACCCAGTGGATCACCCAATGGGTGGTGGTGAAGGTAAGAGCTCGGGTGGACGTCATCCTACAACTCCTTGGGGTAAACCAACCAAGGGCTATAAAACTCGTAAGAATAAGCGCACAGACGCATTCATTGTTAAACGCGCTTAATAAGGAGAAATAAAATGGCTAGATCACTAAAAAAAGGTCCATTCTGCGACGATCATCTTTTCAAAAAAGTAGAAGCTGCAAAAGCTGCTAATGACAAGAAAGTTCTAAAGACTTGGTCTCGTCGCTCTACCGTTTTGCCAGAATTCGTTGGATTGACTTTAGCGGTACATAACGGACGCAAGTTCGTACCTGTGTTTGTTACTGAGAACATGGTTGGACACAAGCTTGGAGAATTCGCTCTAACTCGTACATTCCATGGTCATACACCTTCTGACAAAAAAGAAGGAGCATCAGCTTCGAAGTAATTCGTTGGCTGTAGGAGAATCACAATGGAAACAATGTCTCTTTTAAAAAATATTCGTGTAACCCCTCGTAAACTTGGCGTAATGGCGGATGAAGTTCGTGGTAAGTCTGTAGCAGCTGCTATGAACTACCTAGCCCTTTCTCCTCGTCGCCGAGTTGCTGGACTAGTTGCTGGCGTGATCAAAAGCGCGGTAGCAAATGCTGAGCAAAAAGGCGGGATGGATATCGATAAGCTTGTCGTGAGTAAGATCCTTGTAATGAAAGGACCTACACTAAAACGATTTAAGTCTCGTGCCAAGGGTTCAGCAAGCAGGATTTTGAAGTATAGCAGTCATCTTCAGGTGAACGTATCTGAAGGCGAAGCTAAAAAAGGTAAGAAATAGCAATTACGTAAAGAGAAACCTGGTGATTTGTTGGAACATAGTGTAAAACAGATCGCCATAAGCAAGGAATAACTGGAGAAAACAATGGGTCAAAAGGTACATCCAATTGGATTTCGATTAGGCGTCACCAAAACTTGGGAAAGCCGCTGGTACGCGAAAAAAGATTACGCGAAATTGCTTCATGAAGATCTGAAGTTGCGAAAAGAGCTGAAGAGCAAACTTTTTTCAGCGGGGATCGCCAAGATTGAAATCGAGCGCGCTGCAAACAAAGTTAAAATCAATGTTCACACTGCTCGTCCTGGTATCGTCATTGGTAAAAAAGGTGCGGGTGTAGATCAACTCCGCGCTGAGATTCAGAAACACTCTTCAAGTGAAGTTCTTTTGAACATCATTGAAGTGAAGAATCCTGAAGCCAACGCGACCTTGATTGCAGAAAACGTAGCTGCTCAGCTTGAGAAGCGGGTTGCATTCCGTCGTGCGATGAAAAAGTGCATGACCGCTGCTTTCAAGCAGGGTGTAAAAGGAATCAAGATCCGCGTTGCTGGCCGTCTTGGCGGAGCCGAGATCGCACGCGCTGAATGGTATAGCGAGGACAGCGTTCCTCTTCATACTCTTCGTGCCAACATCGATTACGGTACAGCCGAAGGGTTCACTGTATATGGAATTATTGGCGTTAAAGTATGGGTATACCATGGCGAAACCCAGACCCTGAAACGTCAAGCAGCTGCGGAAGCAAAAGCACTTCAAGCTTCCGGAACGACGAATTAACCGCAGGAGATAGCAAATGTTAACGCCAAAAAGAGTTAAGTGGAGAAAGCAATCCAAAGGGAAGAATCGTGGTCGGGCCGAAAAAGGTTCTGGCGGTACTCTTTTCTTCGGAGAATTCGGACTTCAAGCTGCAGAGTGCGGCCGTATTACGGCAAAGCAGATCGAGGCGGCGCGGGTTGCGATGACCCGTCACGTAAAACGGGGTGGTAATATCTGGGTGAGGATTTTCCCTCACAAGCCAATTACCAAGAAACCTGCTGAGACCCGAATGGGATCAGGAAAAGGTAACGTAGAGGAATGGGCCGCGATGATCAAGCCAGGTCGAATTGTATTCGAAATGGCTGGCATTCCACAGAATGAAGCGTTCGAAGCGCTTCGTCTGGCGAGCCACAAGCTTCCTCTTAAATTCAAATTGATTAACAAGGACATTGAGGCGAAGGCGATTGCTAAGCGGGCTGAGAAATCAACTGCTAAAGCAGCGACTGCGGCGAAATAAGGAGATTTTCAAGTGGCGAAGAAGAAGTTGGAAGGATTGAAAAATCTTTCAGTAAAAGAAATGAACCAGAAAATCCTCGATAACCGGAAAGCGTTGTTTGAATCCAAGATCAAGCTTGCTTCTGGCCAGCTCGAGAATACCGCAACGATTTGGAAACTCCGCAAGGAAATCGCGCGCGTTAAAACCTTCATGACGCAAAAAGCGGCTAAG
>CAIOKW010000345.1 GCA_903858975.1 Oligoflexia bacterium
AGGGCAAGCTTGGTTACCTCAACATGACATTCTTCTCTATTCGTACACTCATTGCGGTAGTGGGTTGGATTTTCTTCGCTAAGAAGATTGTAGGGAGTTCTCTTAAATCTGATTCGGGCGTTGACTATCAAGCCATTTATGAAGGAAATCGTAAATGGGGCGTAGCTTTCCTTGCGTTCTTTGCCATTTCTTTTTCAATGTCAGCATTTGACCAGTTGATGTCACTGGATCCGCATTTCTTTTCTACGATGTTCGGGGTGTATACCTTTGCAGGTGCATATCAGACCTTCTTCGCAATGCTTGCGATTGTAGTCATCATGATGAAGCGTTCAGGTTACCTAAAGCAAGTGGTGAATGAGAATCACATTCACGATATTTCAAAGCTCATGTTTGCTTTCACTGTATTCTGGGCGTACACGGGCTTTTCTCAATACATGTTGATCTGGTATGCGAACTTGCCGGAAGAAACAGGTTATTTCCTTCTCCGTTTCAATGATGGATGGACTCCTTGGACCATTGCATTGTTCGTTGGAAAGTTTTTAGTTCCATTTTTCTTGCTTTTGCCTCGTGGAAATAAGCGGAGTGATGAGATCGTTTTCCTCACTGCTTGTTGGATTCTGATTACTGAATATTTCGATCTTAACTGGATGATTCAACCTCAGATTTTTGCAAGTGGCCCTGTATTCCACTTTGCTGACTTCGGGGTATGGCTTGGGTTCTTCGGCGTGTTTGGGCTCCTTGTGAGCAACTTCTACAAGAAGAATAATGTGCTCGCGATTAAAGACCCATACCTTCCAGATGCCGTATTTCATCACCATATCTAGAAGCTTGAGATGACAAATGAATTGAATGAGGGCGATCACACTGTGATCGCCCTTTTTATTTATTCTGAAGAATAGACTGGAAGAAGCTCGGATCCATTGCCGAAAGTTGTAAGAGACTCTTTAAGGCCGTGTCGGCCCCAGAGATCATTTCCCCGAGATTTTGCAGGCGAGTCTCATCGATCAGTCCTGTGCTTGGTTTTTCCTGATGTTGCTGATGGAGGGTCTTAAACTCATCCCCAATTCGTTTCATCATTTCGAGCTCTCGAGTCTCCAGAATGTTTCGAATCACGGAAAACACATCCGGATTCGCAATATAAAATTTATTTTTCTTATTTAAGCTCTCATCCGTCTGAAGGATGAGGTTGTAGTGGAGTAAGTCCTTGATGGAAAGACTCACTAAGGCCTTAGAAACTTTGAGTCTTGCTATGAGTTCTTGAGCTGAAATGGGCTTTGGAGAAAGATAGAGGTGAGTCCAAATTATCCCATGGATTTTCTTAAAACCCCAATATTCAATGAAGCATCCGACTTGTTCAGATAGGCGATTTAAATACAAGGGGCTTGCTGGACGTGTCATAGGTTTACATTACCTTAAACTATAAGGCTTCAGTTGAAAAGCCAGGTCACGTCTTTCGGAATGAGAAAAAGGCAATGGACTAGGCCGCTTTCTTTTCCTCGGTCTTGATGGATCGCACTGGGAACTGGATGATCTCAGCGGTATGCCCTTCAGGCATCGGGGTCCGTTCACCCTTGTCTCGTTCAGCCTTAATTCGCTCAATCAGCTCTCGATTGAGTTTAGCAAAGTAGAGTTCTTCTGCGTCATATCCTGTGTGCGACCAATGATGTTTGTTTAGCATAATAATAATATTTTAACGCAGTGCGATAACAAGGCAAGCGAGAAATGCGGGGTCGGCCCAATAATTAAAGAAAAAAGGTTTAGGAGTGGGGGTGAATGAGGATAGACCAGAGATCTGCTGATATTACAAATAGATAGACGATCATGCTGAAGTTAATGCTTAAGAAAAACCGGAGCCAGGTTTTTTCTTCTGGGTGCCTTAAGAAGCGAAGGAGTTCAAAGATCAGCCAAGCGCTGGTCAGGAGTGAGCCAAGGAGTCCTAGAATCCCAATGGGGAAAAAGAGGGGCGAGAGGAGTCCGAGGGCTGCATAAGCAAGGCACCACAGTGTGATTTGGAAGCGAGTGACACTTGAACCTTTTGCCACTGGAAGGGTCGGAAACCCTCCTTGGTCATAGTCCTTTGAGTATTTGAGAGCTAAGACCCAGAAGTGCGGCATTTGCCAAAAAAAGAGAATGCCAAACAAGTAGTAGCCCCGCAGGTCCCGCAAGTTGTTCACCGCCGCCTCAAAACCAATCAAGATCGGGAGTGCGCCAGGGATGGCGCCGGGAATGGCGGCAAAGGCCATTTTTCTTTTCCACCATAGAGTGTAAAGTCCGTTGTAACTGATGACCGCGGCGAGTCCGAGGATAAGAACGGGTTTTGAAACCCAGCTGAGAAAAAGGGTGCCCAAGGTAAAAAGGAAAATCGTGACGACCCAAGCCAATGGTAATGAAATTCTGCCGCTTGGAATGGGTCTGCTTTTGGTGCGGTCCATTTGTGCGTCTTCTTCATGTTCTTGGATTTGATTGAGTGCCCCAGCTCCGAGAGCTAAACAAGAAACACCGAAGAGGACGAGAAAAAATCGTGACCAACTGATCGGAAGCTCGAGTGGGTAGCCGATAAAAAAACCCGCTGTGAGGGTAATGGCCTCCAAAAGCACGATCTCTGCTTTGGTCAGTCTTAGAATATCTTGG
>CAIOKW010000346.1 GCA_903858975.1 Oligoflexia bacterium
ACTTCGTGAGATTGCAGCAGGGAAAGTTAAAGCCCTTTATAAAGGCGAAGACGAAGCTCCACTTCCAGGCGAGCTTTAAGAGATTTTAAAATTTAATTTTGAAAGCCTGCGGAATCAATTTGATGAAGCAGGCTTTTTTTATTTTTGTTGGGGATGTGACCAATGAGTAGGTTTGTTTTTTTCGCTTTCAGTTTTTTGCTCATGAATAAAGCCTTCGCCTATATGGACTATGCTCCCAATCAGAACCTGATGGAACAGGTGGAGAGTGAGCCGTATCGGATCCTTCCTAAGAATAGCTATTATACTTTAGCTATTGATGCAGATTTTTTTAAACCTGTCTTCATGGGCGCTAATAATTTCAATCTCTATAAATATGATTTCTACCACGGGAATGGATATTGGATTGATCTGAGGTCTGAGTTTAGACCTCATCCTGATTTAAATCTTAACCTGAAGTTTGATGTCACTCAGGGGACCTCTAGTAATGGTCCTACGTATCTTGCGATGATGGTGCCTCATGTGGGGGTTACCTTTCGCGCTCATTCTATCTTAGGCTTAGAGTGGGAATTTCGCTTAAGCGACATTGATCGACAAACGATAGGGACGGGACTTTTCATCGAAGAGAAGGAAACAGTTGGGGGATCCGTTATTGGAAAGGTGGATGATCTAACACTGAAGCTCATGGTTGATGGAACGGGGAGCTTTAGAGTGGACGGAGGGGTCACTGCGATTGATGCTCATCTTTGGAATGGACTCCTTGGAGGAACAGTATTGATTCAAGAAGTGGATACGGATTTTCATGCCCCTCAATTTACAGAATCCCTCTATAGTAAAAAATCCTGGCCTAACGGTTTTGGTTACGCTGCTGAAACAGCGATGAACTCAAATGCCAATGCCTCTTTGTTGGCGATTGAGTATAAGGATCGGTTTGAGAATCTCTCCTTTTCCCTCAGGCCCCAGTTTCGCCACTATGGAAAAGGCATTTTGGGAAGCCTTCCTGGAAAAATCAGCCACAACTATGTGAGCTACGACCAGAATGATAAGCCCTTTACCACCCTCATGAATATTTTCGCCTTTGGTGATGATGTAAATACCTACTCCGCACAAATCAATCTCGAGTATCGCTTTAATTCGTTCTACAAAATCTATTCTGAAACCGAACTCATCAGTTACCTTTTTCATGACCAGGATGCGATTCGCGCAGCATTATTTCGCTGTGGTCTTAAGTTCTACCCGTTTCAACATCGTGATGATGAGTTTGGGTTCCTGGTCGGAAATAAGTATTTAAGTGCTTCCACTACTCAATCGGCAGGCTCAAGCAGTCGTACCTATTCAGCTCCGAACTATCCGGATTTTGAAAATAAAGCGCTCTTTTTAAAACAGCTCTATTGGATGATTAATTATTCGGTTAAGCTCTAGATTATGTGGCAATCCTTATCGCACCCTTCGGTTTCTGTTCTTGAGCTCGTGATTCGAGCTGTGGTCGTTTACGGATTTATTCTTTTTTTAATTCGTATTTCAGGCAAGCGTCAGCTGGGGCAGCTCAGTGCGATTGAGTTTGTGACCATCCTCTTGATTTCAAATGCAGTACAGAATGCCATGAATGCGGGAGATAATTCTCTCTTCGGAGGCATGGTACTCGCAGTTGTATTAGTAATCATTAGTATGGGAGTTGCGATTCTCAGTTATCGTTACAAGAAATTTAGGCATCTCGTTGAAGGAACGCCTACGATTCTGGTTCGAAGGGGCGAGTTGATACACTCCCACCTCGAGAAAGAGCGCCTCACCCGTGAAGAGTTAATGACTCTCCTTCGGAGACAGGGGTTCCATAAGATCCACGATATTGATCTCGCCATTCTTGAATCAGACGGAACCTTAACTGTTACCGCTTCAAGCTCGCATTAATTTAGAGCGCTTAGTAGCTGCAAGGACTGCTTTGATTAAGGTGACTCGAAGCTTGCCCTCTTCTAGAGCCATCAGGCCATCGATCGTGCAACCTGCTGGAGTGGTCACCTCATCCTTGAGCGCCGCTGGATGTTCTTCGCGATCGAGCACCATTTTTGCGGCACCAAGCATGGTCTGAGCTGCAAGCACAGTGGCCTGTCTTCTAGAAATTCCCACTTTAACTCCCGCTTCGCTCAATGCCTCGATGATCAAATACATATAGGCCGGGCCGCAGCCACTGAGGCCGGTCACGCCGTCAAATAGACTTTCTTCCAAAGTGGTGACTAATCCCAATTCGCCAAATATACTTTCAGCGAGCTTCATGTGAGATTTTTCAGCATGGGGTCCAGCACAGATCGCAGTGACGCCACTCTTGATTAAGCAAGGAGTGTTGGGCATGGTGCGAATGATGGCCGCTTTTCCGCCACTCCACGTTGAGAGCTGTTCAGTGGAAATCGCAGCACAAATGGAGATGATCAATTGATCTTTTCGAATGAACTCTTGGTTAGCCCGCAAGATTTTTTCCACTTGGTGGGGCTTCACTGCGAGTAGGATGATGTCAGAGAATTTAAATGCGTCTGAATTATCGGTGGTGCACTCGATTTTGAGATGATCTCGGACTTCTTGTGCGGATTCTTCAGTTCGTGTAGTACCAGCGATGACAAAATGTTTACCCAGGTCACTCTGCATGAGCCCTTGAGCGACGGCTTCTCCCATTTTTCCCATTCCAACAATCGAAAGCTTCTGCTTTTTCATATATGAATAGTTTGCAGGAAGTAGAACCTGATCGCTACTGCTTTAAGCTATGAATTGAGTTGCGACTTCGTTTGCGGATAGTTGGTTTTTTGACAGTCTTTGCCTTCTTCTTTTTGAGTGGGCTTAGTGGCTGAATCGCAAGAGGAAAGACTTCATTCACGTGTTCCACAAAATGAATGTCGAGACTGTTCAGAAGTTCCATCGGTAAATCATAGAGGTCGCGTTTGTTCTCTTTAGGAAGAATGACGTGTTCCACACCGGAGCGTTTTGCGGCGAGGAGTTTTTCTCTGACTCCACCGATCGGGAGCACTCTTCCGGTTAAGGAGAGCTCGCCGGTCATTGCCAATTTACTTCTGACTGGAGTTCGAGTGAAGAGAGAGTAGAGAGTTGTAGCTAGTGTGATCCCAGCGCTCGGTCCATCTTTAGGGATGGCTCCTGCAGGAATGTGAATATGGATGTCTCGCTCTTTGAGTTGATTAGGGCTAAGCACCATCTCCTCAATGAGGCGCTTCTTTACAAAAGTCCAGGCAATCTGCGCACTCTCCATCATGACTTCGCCCATTTGCCCGGTCAGTTTGAGTTGACCGCTTCCCGGCATATCGGTGGCTTCGATAAAAAGAATATCACCACCCATTTGGGTCCAAGCAAGGCCAATGGATACTCCCGGGATCGTTATCTTTTCAGCGAGTTCATGAGTAAAGCGTTTCGGGCCTAAGAAGGAGAGGATGTCCTCTTCATGAATCACGATCGGGTACTTGACCTTCTCACGAGACTCTTGGCGATCGACAATTTTAGCTGCCGTCTTGCGCGCAATCTTGCTTAAGAGTTGCTCCAGAACCCGAAGACCCGGTTCCCGTGCATAATCTACGATGAGTCGTTTCAATGCCTGTTTATCGAACCTTAAGTCATTTACTTTAATTGCCGACTCATCGAGCACTTTTGGGATCAAGTGAGTGCGCGCGATCTGTTCTTTCTCTTCAAGCGTGTAGCCCGTGAGCTCAATCACTTCCATCCGATCGAGGAGTGGAAGCGGGATCGTTTGAGTGGTGTTCGCTGTAGCTACGAATACCATTTGTGAAAGGTCAAAAGGTACATCGAGATAATGATCTAGAAACT
>CAIOKW010000347.1 GCA_903858975.1 Oligoflexia bacterium
AATTCATCCTTACCGCCTGATTCACCACAAATTCCTAAGTTTAAGCCATGCTTCTGTCCCTCATCTGCGAGAAGCTTCATCATTCGAATAAAACCTAGGTGATAAGGAGAATAGAGATCTTGGAGGTCTGGATTCATTCGGTCCACTGCAAGGGAATATTGCATCAGATCGTTGGTTCCAACGCTGATGAACGAGACGAACTCTTTCAGTTCCTTCATTTCGAATATCAAAGATGGAATTTCAATCATAGTCCCGAGTTTGAAAGACTTGTTTTTATAGCTAGGGTCTGAAAGGAGCTCCTGTTGACACTCATCCACCAAAAGCTTCATTTTTTTTGCTTCGGCCGCATGACTCACCATCGGAGTCATGATGGAGAGGTTTCCGAATTCATTGGCAAGGAGGAGGGCCTTGATTTGAGTCTTGAATAGAGGAAGATCTTTCAGGCAATAACGAATTGCGCGAACACCCAGGAAAGGGTTTTCCTCTTTTTTGATTTGAATATAATCGATGGGCTTGTCGCCCCCAACGTCGAGGGTTCTGATGATAACTTCTTTGGACGAGAAGAGACTTAAAACTTGATGGTACGCTGCCCTCTGCTCATCTAAGCTTGGAGCGGATTTACGCTCCATAAAAAGGAATTCAGTTCTGAAAAGTCCAATTCCTTCTGAGTCGCCTGATAGTGCAGCTTTTGCATCCTCAAAATTTCCAATATTCCCCATAAGGTTCATGGAGTGGAGATCGTGGGTGCTGGTTTTCTTACCTACGAAATGAGTGAGAGCATTTTGTTCAGATTGTTGGGCTAGAATGATTTTTTGGAAATAGTCTCGAGTGTTAAGTTTGGTCGCCTCAAAAACTGAACCTTCTTTTCCATCAAGCGCGATTTCCATTCCTGTGGTGATCGTCTGAGTGATACCCGACAGGCCACTGATGGCAGGGATTCCAAGGGTTCTCGCTATGATTGCAGTATGAGAAGTTTCTCCACCCTTTTCAGTCAGTATACCCATCACTTTGTCTCGATCGAGTCCAATGGTTTGGGAGGGGGTGAGGTCTTCAGTGATGAGAATGACCTGGCCTTTCATTCCGCTCAGTGAGGAACGGCTCTCAGGATGAAGTGCGTGAAGGAGCTGCGCGCGAAGGTCTTTAAGGTCTAAAACTCGCTCTCGCATGTAATCGGAGTCCGCCTCACTAAATACCTGAATGTGGAGCTCAAAGCTCATACGAATGGCGGACTCTGCGGTTTGCTGATCTTGCTGGATGGAGGCTTTGATGGGTTGAATCAGTTCCTCATCTTGAAGCATCATCAGGTGGGCTTCAAAGATTTCCGCTTCTTCCGGTCCTACATCCCGCTTCGTTTTTTCAATCATGAGCTCGATTGATTTTAAAACGGACGTTTGGGCTAATTCGAAACGGGCCATTTCGATCGCTTCACCTTGAAACGGCTTTTCAAGCATCGGTGCTTCTTCTTGAAGGACAAAAGCTGAACCAACAGCAATTCCTTTGGAAACGCCGTTTCCGCAAACGATCGGAGCAAAGGGATGCTTGCTGCTGACCACGCCCATTGAGACTTGCTCCTTAAGACTTGAATTCGTTATTCACGAGCTCTGAAATCGCAATAGAGGCTTGCTCAGCGTCTGGGCCGTCCAGGATCAGCTTAAACTCTTGGTCTTTTTTAAGGCTTAAACTCATAAGTGCCATAATCGATTTTGCGCTCTTGGTTTGATTATTCACTGAGATTTGAATCGTGGATTGAAACTCAGATGCTTTTTTTGCGAGAATTCCCGCTGGACGAGCGTGGAGGCCTTCTGCGTTTTTAATTTTTAGTTGTAGTTCCATAATGTATCTCCAGTCTTAATCGTAGTAAGGGGTGGGTTCGTGTTTTTTAGATTTTTAAGGTGTTCAGGATTCGTGATCACGATGGGCGTCACTAAAGAAGTGGCTTTTGCGGTGATGAGATTCATATCGAACTCGATCAGTTTTTGGCCCTTCGTAATTTTGTCCCCATCTTTGACAAAAGCCTTAAATCCCTCGCCATTCATTTTGACCGTATCAATCCCTACGTGAATGAGGAGCTCGATGCCGTCTTGAGATAAAAGCCCGATGGCGTGATGGGTGTGAAAAAGAGTAGCGACTTCCCCATCAAAGGGAGCGACCACGGTGTTAGAGCTGGGAAGGATTCCGATCGTTCTTCCCATGATTTCTTGATTGAATGTGGTATCAGGGATTTCTGAGAGCGGGATAATTTTTCCAGAAAGGGGTGATATAATTGAGGCTTGAACCCCTGACTTCATCAAAGTCTCAATTTCAGTTTTTAAGAAATCAGATTCAACACCAAAAACGATCTGAACATTTCCGCCGCCCGCTTTCATGACTCCTGCGGCACCGAGGCGCTTGAGCTGTGTTTGATCAAGTTTGTTATCGTCATTGAGTGTGAGACGTAGTCGGGTGATGCATGCATCGAGGGTTTTGATGTTTGCAGATCCGCCAATGGCCGTGAGAACGCCCATCGCTTTTTCTTTCAATTGCGGTTTCGATGGGGAAGTTTCCGCTGACTCCTCATCTTGAACTTCCTCCTCTCTTCCAGGGGTTTTGAAATTGAAGAACCCAATCGCCCAATAGAAGACTACGAAATAGGTAATGGCGATAATAGGGCCGACGACTAGGAATAAGAGGCTCATGTTTTTCTGATTAAAATAACCAAGCCCAAGGTCAATCAAAGAAGAAGAAAAGGTATAGCCGAGGTGGATATCAAAAAGAGAGGTCAGATATCCTGAGAAAAAGGTAATCGCTGCATGCGCCAGATAAAGGGGAGGTGCAACGAAGGTATAGGCAAACTCGATCGGCTCTGTGATTCCTGTAATGATGGAAGTGAGGGCGGCCGAAAGCATTACGCCTGCGATCATTTTTCGACGCTCTTTTTTTGCTCTTAAGGTCATCGCTAAGGCAGCAGCAGGAAGTCCAAAAATCATGATCGGGAATTCGGATGCCATAAATCGACCCGCGCTCGCATCTCCCGCAAAGTAACGAGTGGCCTCTCCATGAACCACTTTGCCTGCGGCGGTGGTATATTCGCCGAACTCATAAAGGAAGCTCGGGTAAAAAACATGATGAAGCCCAACTGGAATCAAGAGTCGTTTCACAGAAGCATAGATGCTCGGTCCAAAGTATGAACCCATGACGGATTCGCCGAAATTGTGAATTCCATTTTGGATCGGTGGCCAGATCACCACAAAGATGAGGGCTAGCAGCACAGAACCTGCAACAGATAGGATCGGAACGAGGCGTTTTCCAGAAAAGAACCCAAGAACGGGCGGGAGCTTCACGGTGTGGAAGCGATTGTAGAGGGTAGACACGAGGAAGCCCACGCAGATCCCTCCAAATACACCCGTGTTGATGGCAGTGCTGAGTTGAAGAATGTCTCCGAATGTTTTGAGTACAGTGGTGAACGCAAAAAAACCAGTTACGGCTGCAAGTCCTGAGACCCCAGCACCACCCGTAAATGCAATAGCGACGCCAATAGCGAAGATGAGGGAGAGCTGCTCAAAAACGCTCAAGCCCGAAGAATAAAGGACCTTACCCAAATGATAAGAAATGCTGGTGTCGTTCTTGGTGAAATCGGTGAGAATCCTTCCTAATGCGACCATCAGTCCCGCAGCGGGTAATACGCTCACGGGCACCATGAGTGCCTGCCCTAATCGCTGTAGAGTAGAGAAACTACGATTCCAAAGATTTTGCATGGTCCGAAATATCCCAAGGTGTCATGATTTTGACAAGCAATATCATCAGAAATCAAATCCAGGACCGTCAAAGTTTTTACTAGACTCCGGGGAGCTTTCTCGATTTAATGGACGCGGGGGGTAATTTATGAACACTAACGCACCTGTGATTGTCTTCGGAGAAGGTTCAGCTTCCGTATTTCTGATTCAAGAACTTTTAAAACGTAATGAAAACATCGTCTGGATTAGCGGATCTGGAGCTCGACTGCTACCGGTAATGCCCAGCGTTAAAGGCGAAGCTGCAGTAGCCGCTCTTTTAGAGGCTCAGGCGCAACTTCAGACTGATACCCTTAGCCCTTCGCTCGAGCAGGGCGTTTGCCACCGAGTTTTCCGCAATAAGGGATTTAAGCTCCCAACCTGGAAAAAGTCATCACAGGTCGAGGCTCAAAAAGAAGCATTTAAAACGAACGTATGGACGCCTGAGCAAGCATTCTTGGGCTTGCAAGAGTTTCGATTAAAAGGTCTCCATCCCACGCTTTTGGAAGAACAAATGCGTACTTCTTTTGAGAATCATCCCCAGATCACGAAAATTCAGAGTGCTCCAGTGCTGGAATTTGAAGTTTATGAGCATGGTGGGAAAATCCAACTCGCTAACGGACTCATCACGGAGTTCAAAGCATTCTATTTCTGCGATGAAATGGGAGAGCTTAAAGCCATTCCAAAATTAATGACTGTTTTCAAACATCAAATGAGTAGCATCAAAATGGGCGATCGTATGAGTGCACTTCAAGTGGTTTTTCACCACTCAGTGCCGCTCAAACAAATGATTGATACCGGGCTTGTGATCCCTATGAATCGTGATTCGGGCGAAACGTTTGACCGAGATGTGCTTGGATACTTTGTAGAGCCCACTCGTTCCGTGTGGACTGTATTTCTTCAGTCATCTGAGTGTGAAGAGAATCACGAGATCATGAAGAAGCTTCGTAAACTGAAGCAATCACTGAATCGTGCATTTGACAGCCCTGAATTTCTTCCTGAGGGTAAGAAAGAATTTATGGCAACCGTTGAAAAGGAACAAGTTCGTTTTGAAGAGAACTACCTCATCACCGCAGGTTCCATTAAAGAAAGCTCATCAAATCCAGACTTCGTTCTTCTCAATGATGGATTCGGTTTCTCAGCTTCTTTAGAGCGACTGGCGAAGCATTTCGGTTATTCTGATTTGGACTTAGATTTATTTACGGCGCTCGAAACAGACCCAGTCTCGATTGAAGCTTCAGAAATTGACCTGATCGAGATGCCCGCTCATCTGACAGAGATCTCATCTGAGCTGCACATGAGCCAAGACACGATTTGATTTTGGACGATAACCAATACTTCCTGCCCAGATTTTAGATCTCGGCAGGAAGCTTTGGATCACCTTGGCAGATTTCGTAAGTGTACTGCCACTGGTAATGAGATCATCGACCAAAAGAATTCGAATCTCCTCACCGTTCAAAACTTTTTCTTCTAATCTTCTAAATAGCGGAGAATTCCAACCAAACTGGGTATGAATTTGGAATGGATTCTTAGAAAACTCTCGATCAAAGTGTCCAAGCCCAGTTTGTCGGTCTGGGTCTTTGGATTTAAGCTCCAAGAGCGGGAGTAGGGGTAGATCAAGAGCCTTCGAATAATGCTGTGCGATTTCATACGCGGAATCCTGCCCGCGATTGAAAGATCGCTTTTGATTTTGAGGGATGGGGACAATTGCAAAAAAATGGAGTTCGATCAGTTGCTTCCGTAGCACTTCCGGAACTTGAAACAAAATTCTTTGGAGCTGCGATCCACGATACTCCTTCCATTTGCGAATGATGGCTTGAGTGGTTTCAAAGGCATAGACCAGCGGAGCAATTCCTTGAATGGATTCGTGGTGGGAGCAAAGAATTTGAGTGTTTCTCAAGATCAGGCGTTCGCAGGATGCGCAGATGACCTGGTGGGTAGGATGTCGGCAGCCTGGACATAAGAAAAATTTGGGCAAATAATTTTGGAGTCTAGGTGAGAGCATAAGCATGGACTACACCATGCAACCCTTTTGCCAGACTTAGCCTTCATTGTGATAGGGATGTCCTTTTGAATAGGAAAGCGCCCGGTAGATTTGTTCAACCAAGATCAGGCGAGCAAGCTCGTGAGAAAGGGTCTGAGGACCAAGACTGACCTTCTTATGGGCGGTGGCGAGAATGTTATGGCCAAGACCAAGACTTCCTCCAATGAAGAGCACCAATTCTCCTGATGCACGATCTTCAATCTCTTGGAAGGACGATGCCCATTCCGTAGTTCGCATCGCTTTCCCGGTCTCATCAAGGCACCACAGTGTGGGTGTGCGTCCGGCTTTTGATTTGAAACTCGGACTTTGGAGAAGTTCAATGAGTTGATCCCCTTCTTTTTCAGGAATCAGGCTTCGCGTGGAATCATTTTTTTCTGGAACGGGAATCGGTTTTAACTCTATGACATTGAATTCCGTATATCTGCCGAGTCTTTTTGTAAACTCCGCCACGGCTAATTCAAGTCCAGGAGTTTTTAGCTTCCCGTAACAAACGAGCGTAACTTTTTTCATCTCTCGGATCAGTGCTGAACGGAAGTGATGAATAATTCTTGTGGGATCGGAACTTTCTTCGCGTTATGCCAAAGTTGTTCAAGATCATAGAAGTCACGAAGTGCATCGAGAAATACATGGACGACCATATCACCGTAATCAACAATGACCCAGCGACCTTCGCGGTAGCCTTCGACACAAACCGGAGTATAGCCTTCTTCTTTGAGTTCAATCATGACCGAATCAGCGATGGCTTGAACTTGGCGATCGGAGTGTCCAGAGCAGATCACAAAATAGTCAGTAAAAGTGGAGAGTTCTTTCAGATCAAGAATCTTGATCGTATCCGCTTTCTTATTTGCAGCTGCTTGAACGCTAAAAAATGCCTTCGCGAGAGATGCCTCGCTCACTTGAATTACAGTTGTTTGCTCAGGTGCCATAGAGCTGGTTCCTTTCGATATATTCGAACACTCCTCGAGGGAGGTATCTTTGGGTTTCGTCTTTTTTTGCTAAAGCAAATTTTTCACGAATCTCGGTTGAAGAGATTTCGCTCGCGGTGGTTTCAACAAATCGCAAGATCCGTTTAGAACCTGAAATTTGAAATTCAAGCTCATCCGTAGTGGGGGTTAAGATTCGTTTTGAAACAAGTGCTTCAATGCCAATTTTTAGGTCTGCAATTTTTTTAGGCTTACGAAGGAGTACAATCCAATCACTCATGGCAAGAACATCCGGAAACCGTGACCAACGAGGGAGGGATTCAAACTGGTCAGTTCCAATCACAAACGCGATCTTGGGGTATTTTTGACCTAAGAGGCTTAGGAGTTGCCAGGTGTATTGAATTTTTTCTTTGCCTTCGATCAAATCAATTTCAGCGCAATCTGAAAAAGCAATCCGGCTCATTTCAGCGCGTTGATCAAATGAAGTGCTCACCGTTTTAAGCGGGGTACCGTACGACGGAACCACAACAACTCGAGCTACGTTTGGATTGGCTTTCACGCCAGCAATCGCCTCGAGGTGTCCAATATGAGGGGGGTTAAAGCTCCCGCCAACTACCGCGGTATGCTCGGAAAAAGAAAGACTCATGTCGAGAGTCGCTCCCAGAGCACATTAATCAGGTCATGCACTCCTTCACCCGATGCGCAGGAAATAGAAAGCGGCTCTTTGGGAAGAAGTTCACGAGAGATCTTCTTTGGGCCCTTTTCTAATAGTTTTCTGAATTCAATTTTCACATCGTTTAAGAACTGGGGTTGTCCCAAAAATAAGTCAGATTTATTAATCACAATGACTTCATCTTTATCGGCAAGCTCAGGATTAAAGAGTTCTAATTCTTTTCTAATCGCAAGGTAAAGTCGGTGAAGTTCTTGAGCTCCTTTATTAACTGATGCCCCCGCTTCTTCATCCGGCATCGTGGTGAAGTCGAGGAGGTGAGTGCCGTCGAGCAGGTGTACCGTGATTTTGGTGCGCTCAATGTGCTTTAGAAATTTGTGTCCCAGTCCAAGGCCTTGATGGGCCCCTTCGATGAGACCGGGAATGTCTGCGACCACGAAACTTTTAAAATCTGCTACTTTCACTACCCCAAGATTCGGAGTCAGAGTGGTAAAGGGATAATCTGCAATCTTCGGATGCGCGGCACTCATTCGAGAAATCAATGTTGATTTCCCAGCATTCGGATAACCGATGAGACTCGCATCAGCGAGCAACTTCAATTCCAGTTGAAGCTCGCGAGTTTGGCCTTCTTCTCCTGGTTGAGCAAATTTAGGAGCTTGAAAAACGGAGGTGACGAAATGGGTATTTCCTTTCCCGCCACGGCCTCCTTTTACGGCAACCCACTTTTGACCATTATCGGTGAAATCAAAAAGGATATCGCCATTACTTTGATTTTTAATAATAGTTCCAACCGGAACGTAAACCGTAATGTCTTCGCCGTCGCGGCCTGCTTTGTTTTTTCCAGATCCGTGTTGGCCGTTTTCGGCTTGATAAGAACGTTTGAAACGAAAGTCTTGTAGGGTGGCGAGGTTACTCGTCGATTCAAAAATCACGCTCCCTCCTTTGCCCCCATCTCCTCCGTCTGGGCCCCCACGTGGGATAAACTTCTCCCTACGGAAGCTCACGCATCCGGGGCCACCATTTCCGGCCATAATTTTGATTTTTGCTTCGTCGATAAAACGCATGAGATACCTGTAATGATAATAAAAAAACCGAGGGACAGAATCTGTTCCCCCGGTTTTTAAACTAATTTTCTTCTATTGTCTTGCACTGAGTGCAGACTTTTAATTATGCAGCGTAAACAGAGATCTTTTGACGTTTCTGATCTTTGAATTCGAACTTCACAACGCCGTCAATGAGGGCGAAAATAGTGAAGTCGCGTCCAAGACCTACGTTTTTACCTGCGTGAAAACGGGTTCCACGTTGGCGTACAAGAATCTGTCCGCTTTTTACGTGTTGTCCGCCGTATTTTTTAACTCCGAGCATTTTCGGATTACTGTCGCGACCGTTTTTTGTACTACCACCGGCTTTTTTGTGTGCCATGACTTTACCCCATGTATCGGCCCTTTATGCCGACGAGCTACCCAGAGAGAAATTTCTTCCTTTGGGCTACACTCTGAAAATTAAATTATTTTTTTGCTGCTTTAGCTTCGATAGAGGCTGCTTTTTGAGCAACGATTCTCTTCTTGCGTGAGCCTAATGTCTTAGTTTGGCTCGCAGGACCTTTTGGTTTCAAGTTCGTGAAGAACTTAGCGAGTTTAACTTTTTTATCAGCAGCAGACATTTCTGTCTTTTTCGCGCCATCAGTCAAACCGAGAACGAGAACTTGAGTCTGTTCTTGGCGATGACCTTGAGTGCGTCGATATTGCTTACGGCGCTTCATCTTGATGATAGTCACCTTGTCGCCGCGGCCTTGAGCCACGATCTCTGCTTCAACTTTTGCGTTGCTGACATAAGGTTGTCCAAGCGTTACTTCTGAAGTTGTTTCAGAAGGGTTGCTTACGAACAATACTTTATCAAATGTGATCTTGGAGCCAACATCGCCAGTGAGTTTCTCAATCTGAACGATATCGCCTGCTTGAACACGAACTTGTTTTCCACCTGTTTCAATGACTGCGTACATAGCTTTTCAGATTTGCCTTAAAGAAGTTTTGAAGTCAAGCAAGGAATAGAAATAATGTTTTTTAGGATCGAAAACAAGGGTCTGGAGCACTCCGCTATTTACAGGACCCCGTTTTTGGTGAATAGTTTCGGCACATTCAACAGCTTAATAGGAGACTTAAAGAACATGGAATCATGGAATTCGTGGATGAATTCCCCAATCATTTTTGGGGTAATCGGCTTAGCGATCGCAGCATTCTTCTTTTTTCGGGTGAAAAGCATCCCAGATGGCAACGACTCCATGAGACGTATTGCCGGCTATATTCGAGAAGGCGCAATGGCGTTCTTGAATCGTCAATATAAGGTACTTGCGGTTTATGCGGTAGTGGTAGGCGTGGCGATCGGGTTTGGACTCGGTTGGTTGGCGGCTGGATCATTTGCTCTAGGCGCATTCTTGAGCCTTTTGGCAGGCTTTATCGGTATGAAGGCAGCAACTTACGCAAACGTGCGTACGACTGAGGCTGCGCGTACCGGAATTAAAGCGAATGCATTATTAACTGCGCTCGACGGCGGAGCCGTCATGGGATTGTCGGTTGCAGGCTTGGGTTTGATCGGTCTTGGCGGTGTTTATGCCGTATTTAAGGATCACGAGCTCATTAGCCCGATTCTCCATTCATTCGCGGTTGGGGCTTCCTCAATTGCCCTTTTCGCCCGAATTGGTGGCGGTATCTATACTAAGGCTGCAGACGTCGGATCCGACATCGCAGGTAAAGTGATTGAAGGGATTCCAGAAGACGATCCACGAAACCCAGGCGTAGTTGCGGATAACGTAGGTGACAACGTGGGTGACGTAGCCGGTATGGGTGCAGATATCTATGAATCCATGATCGCGGCAATTGTTGCGGCGATGGCGATTGCGAT
>CAIOKW010000348.1 GCA_903858975.1 Oligoflexia bacterium
AAGGACCTTACGAATTAGAAGTTTCTTCACCCGGAATTGATCGCCCGCTTCGCAAACCTTCTGACTTCAATCAGTTCCAAGGTGAAGTCGCTCGTCTCAACACTTTTCGTCCGCTCACTGGAACTGAAACCCAGGCTCCGGATTACAGCGCAAAGAATCCGAAACAGAAAAACTTTTATGGAATCCTTCGTGGATTCGAAAATGAAACTCAGTCCATCCTCTTTGGGATTATCCCTGAAGATGGGACACGGGAAGTCTTTAAAAAGAAATCCAAACCCAAGACTGAAAAACAACCTAAACCCGAAACCTTGATCCGGGTACCGCTTGAGTTAGTGGCTAAGGCCAACCTTGAGCCCCTGATCGAGATGCCGGAACAAAAGTAAGAACAGGAATAAAGGAGAACAACCATGAACCTGAGTGAATTAAGCCGAGTGATTGAATCTGTGGGTCGTGATCGCGGAATTAAACGTGAGATTATCGTAAGCGCAATCGAGCAAGCCATTCTTGCGGCTGCTCAAAAGAAATATGGCCCTCACGCCATTCTCGAAGCTCACTATAATGAAGAGCTCGGTGATGTGGATCTCTACTTATTCAAAAAAGTAGTGGATAGCGATGATGACATGCTTGAAGAATCAGAAGAGATCAAAGTTCAAGATGCACTTGAGCTCGATCCCCAAGCACAAATCGGCGATGAACTCGGAGTAAAAGTTGAAACTCCCCATTTCGGTCGAGTCGATGCTCAAACCGCAAAACAAATCATTTTCCAAAAAGTTCGCGATGCTGAGCGCGACATCATCTTTAATGAGTACATCCCTCTTCGCGGAGAGATCATCTCCGGGATCGCTCGCCGTATGGAACGTGGCAATCTGGTGATCGATTTAGGTAAAACAGACGCTCTTCTTCCAAAGAATGAAATCATCCCTGGCGAAATCTATAAGCCAGGCGATCGCGTTCAAGCGATCCTTGTCGATGTTGTGACGACAACTAAAGGCCCTGCCCTTTATATCAGCCGCACCAACCCCAAGTACCTCATGAAATTATTTGAACAAGAAGTACCTGAGATCCGCGATGGCATCATCGAAATCAAGATGTGCTCACGCGAACCCGGTTCACGCGCAAAAATGGCCGTTGTGTCGAAAGATCGTGATATCGATCCAGTAGGCGCATGCGTCGGAATGAAAGGCGTTCGAGTTCAACAAGTCATTCAAGAACTCAAAGGCGAGAAAATCGACATTATCCCTTGGTCAGATAACCCAATGGTATTTGCTCGATCTGCTCTTTCTCCTGCTGAAATCTCTTCAATCCGTATTGATGAGCGCACTAAAGCAATGGAAATCATGGTTGAAGACACCCAGCTTTCACTTGCGATTGGTAAGCGCGGACAAAACGTCCGTCTTGCAGCGCAAATCACTGGCTGGAAACTGGATATCATTTCAAAAACCAAGCTTCAAAAACGAGTTCAAGACGCAATCACGAACCTCATGAACCTTGAAGGTATGAATGAAACTCAGGCTCGTGCTTTGGCTCAAGTCGGTGTTCTCAATATCCGCCAAGTTGCTGAAACCAATATCGGGGTACTGGCAAAAGTACCAGGCTTTGAAGACCGCGAAGTCGCTGAGCGCTACAAAGCAAAAGCTCAATCTCTAGTGGATGAAGGCGCTCCATTCGTAAATGGCGTGCAACCGACTGTGAATGTAAGCGGTGGAGAAAGCGATACAAAAGCAACCGCTTCTGAAAAACTTAAAGAAATGATTCAACAAGCAGAAGGTATCTCTGCTGAAGGAGCAACTGAATGACGGATCGTGAACCCCTTAAGGTATACGAATTAGCCAAGGAGTTAGGGATCGATTCGATTTCATTAGTCGATAAACTTAAGACTCTTGAAATCAATGTGAAAAATCACATGAGCGACCTTTCTGACAGCGACGCAGTTAAAGCACGCGACTCTTTGAAGGCTGCAAGTGCCCCTTCTGCGCAAGCAAAAGGGAAAGCGGCGGCAGCTAAAGTCTCTGCTACCGCTGGAGCTAAAAAAGTAGTGTCTCGACGCGCAAGCGCTGCAACAACTGAAGCGCCTGCAAAGGCTGCCGCTCCCGCAAAAGCGGCGAGTGCGCCTGTCGCAGCAGAGACTGCTCCCGCTGCAAAGCCTGTGAGAAAACGACTTTCAACGTCAGCCTCTCCTAAAGAAGCAGCGGCTGCAGCAGCCGCAACTTCAGCCGCTGCAGCCGCTGCAGCATTAGCTGAGTCCAGCAGTTCTACGGTGATCCGCCGAAGAGTGCTCTCCGATGGCGCAACTCAAACTGTAACCTCGACAATTTCAACCACTACCGGTACCGAGGCCACCCCGGCAGCAGCATCAGCTGCTCCTATGGCTAAAGAAACTCCGGTTGCGTTTGAAGAAGTTCAAACTGTCGTGGAAACGATGGTTGAAGCACCCATTGAATCTGCAGAAGCAGCTCTCGAAGCGGCCGCTCCAGCGGCAGAAGCAACAGCAGAATCAGTCCTCACAAAACCTTCAAGCGAAGGAACAGTTGAAACTGTGCGCACCGAAGTGAAAACAGAAGGTGGCAAAATCACCACTTCAGTCATTCGTCGTACCGAAATCACTACCCTGACTACCTCTAGCTTAAAAGACGGCAAGAGGGTGGGCGGACTTCGCATCATTGAACAACCCAAAATTCTTCCGAAAACCGCTGCTCGTCCTGGAACGGACAAACCAGGTCCTTCAGGAGCACCGACTGGGATTACCGGTATCGATGCTAAAGGCAAAGGCGGATTTAAATCGGATCGCGAGGGCTTTAAGTTTGCCCGAGTCGATAAAGAGAATCTTGACCGAATGGCCGAGGAAGAAGCTCGTAAACGCGGTCCAAAAGCATTTGAGACCGTGATCAAACCAGAAGATGTTAAATTCTCTGACTACCGCAAGAAAGAGATGATCTTCATTCCTAAACGGAAAAGAGCACCTGTGGGCCGAGACATTAAAAGAACTGAGCTCACCGTAGCTGCCGCTCACAAACGCGTTGTTGAAATGGGAGACACCATCAAGGTTTCTGACCTCGCTCAACAAATGTCGGTTAAAGCGGGTGATGTGATTAAGAAACTCATGGGCCTTGGCACCATGGCGACTATGAATCAGGTCATTGATATTGATACAGCAACGCTTGTAGCGAACGAGTTCCAATTTGAAGTCAAAAACATCGCATTCAAAGAGGCTGCGGTTTTAGATCAAGGCGAAGATAAAGCTGAAGATCTGCTTCCACGTCCTCCAGTCGTGACCATCATGGGTCACGTCGATCATGGTAAGACCACTCTCCTCGACTCCATTCGTGAAGCGAATGTAGCGGGCGGTGAAGCGGGCGGGATCACTCAGCACATTGGTGCATACACCATCCAAAAAGATGGCAAGATGATCACGTTCATTGATACTCCGGGCCACGAAGCTTTCACCAGCATGCGTGCTCGCGGTGCAAACGTGACCGATATCGTGATTCTGGTTGTTTCTGCAGATGATGGCGTCATGCCACAAACGCGCGAGGCCCTCTCTCATGCGAAGGCCGCAGGAGTTCCCATCATCGTTGCCGTAAATAAAATTGATAAGCCGGGCGCAAACCCAGAGAAAATTAAGCAAGGCCTCGCCGAGCTTGACCTTCTCGCCGAAGACTGGGGCGGAGAGACCATTTACGTTCCTGTTTCTGCTCTCAAGAGAACCAATATTGATAAGCTCCTAGAGAGCATCCTATTGGTCGCTGAAGTTCAGGACTTGAAAGCTAAACGCGACACCCTTGCAAGCGGTGTCGTTCTCGAGTCACGTATTGAAAAAGGCCGTGGTCCTGTCGCAAGCGCGCTTGTGGATCGTGGAACACTTCGAATTGGCGATATCGTCGTGAGTGGTACCCAGTGGGGACGCGTAAAAGCGATGACCAACCATCTTGGCGAATCCGTGAAGGAAGTTCTTCCGGGTATGGCTGCAGAAGTTCTCGGTTTGGATGGAGTTCCGAATGCAGGTGATCAGTTTGACATCGTAAAAGATGAAAAAGCTGCAACAACACTCGTCGGACACCGTATTCAGGCTGCACGCGATAAGAAACAAATGAGCTCTAAAGCTTCTATGGAAGACTTATTTGCGCGCGCTCAAGCCGGTGAACTGAAAGAAATGCGAATCATCTTAAAAGCTGACGTGTTTGGCTCAGTTGAGGCCGTGAAAGAGTCTCTCATCAAACAATCAACCGATAAGGTAAAAGTAAAAGTCATTCTCGCTGCTGCCGGCGGTATCACTGAAAGTGATGTCATGCTCGCAAACGCATCTGAAGCAATCATCATCGGCTTTAACGTACGCCCTGAAACCAAGGCTCGTGCCATTGCCGAATCTGAACAGATTGAGATCAAGTGCTACAACATCATCTATCAATTATTAGATGACGTGAAACTTGCGATGGCGGGACTTCTCGACAAGAAGAAAGTTGAAACTTATCTTGGTCGAGCTGAAGTTCGTCAAACTTTCTCAGTACCTAAGGCTGGAACCGTTGCAGGTTGCTTTGTGATTGATGGGAAATTGGTTCGTAACGCTCAAATTCGTTTGTTGCGCGACAGCCGAATCATCTTTGATGGCAAACTGAACTCACTCAAACGCTTTAAGGATGATGCGAAAGAAGTGGCTCAAGGCTATGAGTGCGGTATGGGCATTGATGGTTACAATGATATTAAAATTGGTGACCTGATCGAAGCCTACCAAATCGACATGGTTGCTCAGGAACTTTAAATGGACGCCATTAGAATTCAACGCATCCAATCCATGATGAAGGATGAGCTGACGCTTTTAATTAATCGTCAGCTCAAAGATCCTCGCATCCCTTCTGTTTCTGTAACGAATGTGGAACTGACACGAGACGCGAAACAAGCGACCGTGTTTATTTCAATTCTTTCCTTGAATCAGACGAGTGCAGATCCAGAACTCATGAAGGACTGCTTGGCTGCCCTGGAAAAATCGAAGGGGTATCTCAAGAAGTCGATTTCAAAAATCATGCAGCTTCGCTATGTACCTGAGTTCCTTTTTCGTGAAGATAAAGGGCTTGAGAACACCTTGCGCGTTCATGAGCTTCTGAAACAACTCTCAGACGAAAAAGCAAATAAGCCTTCTGAATGAGTAGCCCTCTTGCGCCGAGTATTTCGGGCGCACTTCTCATTGATAAGCCACTTCAGCTGACTTCAAGTGATGTCGTGACTCGGTTAAAATGGGCACTCATCAATCATGGTTATGCGATCAAAGGGTTTCGAATTGGCCACGGAGGAACCCTTGACCCCTTCGCGACCGGAGTTCTTGCGATCTTATTCGGAGAGGCAACCAAGCTTGCCGATTGCTATCTTCATTCCATCAAGGCTTATTCGGGTGTCATTCAATTGGGATCGAGTACCGAAACGGGTGACCACACGGGAGCGATCAAAGCACAACTCCCCGTTCCTATTCTCAGCTTATCTGAATGGCAATCTCTTGCAGATCAGTTTGTACTCACGCCTTATTTTCAGACCCCTCCCATGTATTCCGCTAAGAAAAAAGATGGCAAAGCGCTCTACGAGCTTGCTCGCCAAGGGATCGAAATCGAACGAGAGCCAATTCTTAAGAAAATCGACTCTTTTCGACTCGGAGAATCCGATCACAATCGCCTTAATTTTCAAGTGACCTGTGAGAGTGGGACCTATGTTCGGGTACTTGCCGAAGACCTTGCCAATCATGCGCATACCGTTTCCCACCTACTGGAACTGAGACGGACCCGCTCGAGTGACCTTCTACTCGAAAACTGCAGCACTCTGGAGGAAACGCTTCAGCTCATTGAATCGGGGGCGGAGCTGAAATTACTCAAGAACTTTACTCCACTATCAAAGCTCGCCTCTCACCTTTCCTCACTCGCCGTGATCGATGCAGAAGCGGCTCAGATCAAACAGGGCCAACATCGCAGCATTGCCCAGATTTTATCGCGCGCTTCGGGTGAAAACACCTCATCTCGCTACCTTTTAGTCAAACTCAAGGGCAACCCTCTGGCCCTCTTAGAACGAGCCAATCTCGAGAGCCCATTTCGACTTCAACGCGTTTTTAATGACGAAACGAATGGGGTTTATCGTTGACGTGAGGCGGCATTCTGAAGTAGTTTTGCGCCGTGAGAACTGCTTTACCTTCCCTCTTATTACTCGTGATCCTTCAACCTGCTTTAGCCTCTGTTGAA
>CAIOKW010000349.1 GCA_903858975.1 Oligoflexia bacterium
ATCACTCAAGCGGTTACTGCAATCATTGCTCTAGGAGCAGTGGGTGGAGCAGTGATTGGATTAGTGACTGATTATTATACTTCTGCAAGCCCAGTCGCTCGAATTGCTGAAGCATCGATCACTGGAGCAGGAACTAACCTGATTCGCGGTCTTGCTGTCGGTATGGAGTCTACTGCAATTCCAATGTTGGTGGTTGCTCTCGTGGCCTTCCTTGCTAACAAATACCTAGGCCTTTACGGGATTGCGCTCTCAGCAGTGGGAATGCTCGGTGGAACCGCTGTCGTCATGACCGTTGATGCTTACGGCCCGATTTCTGATAATGCCGGCGGAATTTCTGAGATGTCAGGTCTTGGAAAAGAAGTTCGCGACATTACCGATGAGCTCGATGCGGTTGGAAATACCACAGCGGCAATTGGTAAAGGTTTTGCGATCGGCTCTGCGATCCTGACCGTGCTTGCCCTTTTCTCTGCATTCAACATGGAAGTAAACCATGTACGCGAAAGCTCAGGAATGGATAAGGTTTCTCTTGAAATCACTAACCCTAATATTTTAATTGGGATCTTAGTGGGATCGATTCTTCCTTTCTTGGTGGGTTCAACTACCATGCTTGCAGTAGGTCGTGCTGCGGGTGCAATTGTAGAAGAGATTCGCCGTCAATTTAAAGAAATTCCAGGATTGATGGAATTGAAGGCAGATCCAGAACCGAAGAAAATTGTGGATATCGCAACTGCAGCTGCTCTGAGAGAAATGATTCTTCCAGGTCTCATTGCAGTACTTTCTCCAGTATTGGTAGGCTTCACTCTCGGTGCGGCAGCTCTTGCAGGACTTCTTGCGGGTGCGCTTGCAGTGGGTGCAACTCTTTCTCTCTATATGGCGAATGCCGGTGGAGCTTGGGATAATGCCAAGAAATATATCGAAAAGGGAAATCTTGCAGGTCACAAAAAAGGTGGCGAAGTTCATAAGAACGCCGTTGTCGGTGACATGGTTGGAGATCCATTCAAGGATACTTCAGGCCCAGGGATTGCAATTCTCATTAAAGTGATGAGCGTTGTGTCTCTCTTGATTGCTCCATTGATTGCAAAAATCTAAGCTTACTTAATAAATAAATCGAAGAGGGCTCAGGAAGATTTCCTGGGCCCTTTTTATTTTCTAAGGGGTTTATTAATGCTGGCGCGATTTAAGCGGTCTGCAATCGCAGCCGCAAGTCCAGAAGAGTGCTCGGTGGGTAGATCGGCCACAATGAAATGGATGTCTTCTCGCTCATCGAGCTTTCTCATCTCTGAAAAAAGATTTTGTGCGGCTTCATCGAGAGAGGAGCTTGAAGAAAGCACGTGAACTTCCCCATTGAGAGCGGCAATCAATTCGGATGGAATCGGACCCTGGCTCAAGAATGCAGCTTTACCGCTAAGATTCGCCACTTTGATTTGTACAGGGAGGTCCTTTGCGAGATCAAAGGGTTCCGGAATCAAGAGGAGAGGCTTCTTCGGAGCGTAATGCTGATCAAGCATCCCAGGGGCAAGCTGGGCTTGGTTTTGTTCTCCGAGAGTCTGCTGAACGCCTACGGGAACCTGAAAGTATTCTTCAAGTTCGACCTTAGAAACTTTACCTGGTCGAAGCAGAGTGATCTTTAGAGGATTTAAAATAGAAATGATGGATGACTCAACTCCGACGGAGCATGGCCCGCCATCCAGAATTCCTGCGATGCGATTTTGAAGCTCTGCTTTTACGTGTTCCGCAGTGGTGGGTGAAATGCGACCAAAACGATTTGCGCTCGGGGCCGCGAGTGGAAATGAAATTTGGCGGAGAACCGCCTGAAACAAAGGATGAGACGGCATTCGAATTCCGACGGTACTTTGTCCACTCGTGACCGCACCTGGAATTCGTGAACCGCGGGGAAGCACATAAGTTAAAGGACCTGGCCAAAAATGAGACATGGATTTTTCAATGCTCTCTTTGTGCGGCCAGGTGAGAATACTGGAATCAAGGATTCCCTGGTTGACGAGGGCTTTTAGGGGGCCATTTGGATGCTTTAAAATCTCACTGCTCACATGAACAATGAGAGGGTCGAAGGAGGGGCGCTCTTTTGCTGCAAAAATCTTGTGAACACTGGACTCGAGAGTCGCGTCTCCAGCAAGCCCATAAACCGTTTCAGTGGGCAAAGCGACGACCTCGCCATTGGCAAGAAGGTCTGCTGCGGATTTCACCCCAGCGCTATCAGCCTTTAAAAACAAGGTATTCAATTCTGTTCACCTTCATGCAACAGGGCCTTCAGGACTTTCTCCATTTTCATTCCCCGTGAACCTTTGATGAGAACTTGGGCTCCGGGTTGAAGAGATGAGCGCATGGATTGGGTCAATTCATCGTGAGATTCAAAGTGAGCACTATTTTGAAAACCCTTCATTCTTAACTCCGAATCGAGCCATTTCATTCGGGGTCCATAAAGCCAGACGTGAGTCACACCGAGCTTCATGATCGACTGAGCCATGGAGCGATGAAACTGCTCTTCGTTTTCTCCGAGTTCAAGCATATCGCCGAGTGCTGCGTGATAGGCAGGAGCTCCCTTTTCTGAGGTGAGGAGTTTCAAGGCTGCATCGAGGGAAGTGGGGTTTGAATTATAATAATCTCCAATCACTCGAATTTGACGAGGGAGTTGATAAACCTCAGTCCTTCCGTATGCGGTTTTGAAGGTTTGCAATCCAGTCATGATTTCATCCACTGAGAGTTTGAAGAATTGGCTCAGGGTAATCGCTGCAAGCAGATTGTGAGCATGATGCTCACCGGGAAGCGGGCATTGAAATGTGGCCTCAATCCCAGGACCTTTTACGGAAAGTTCGTGCTTCTGGCTGGAATAAGTACCGAGATACTCTGGTTGATCAGTTGAGCTCAGGGAATAGGACTTAGATATTGTTTTTGAAATCTTGCTCGAGTGGCGTTTTACCCATTGTGAAACGAATACGTCTGAGAGGTTCAGTGCGATCGGAATTTGATGTTGAAGGGAATAATCGTAGGCTTTTAACTCTTCTTCAGCTGCGATTTCAACAGTCTTCAGTTGATGAAGATGCTCGGGGCCGTTTTTAGTGAGGATAGCATGAGTGGGTTCGACTAGAGCCAAGTGTTGGTCCATTGCCCCAATTTCATCAATTCCAATTTCAATGATCGCGATTTCCGTTTCAGGCTTGAGTTGAAGAAGGGTGATCGGAATTCCGAGAAAGCCATTTTGGCTCCCTTCGGTTTTCATAACGTGAGTGTATTTTCCTTGAAGGAGGCTTCCGAGTAACTCCTTCGTGGTGGTTTTTCCGACAGCCCCCACGACAGCAATCATGGGAATTGAAAATGCTTTACGGTAAGTATGTGCAAGCTTCCTGATGGCATCTAGAGTGGAGGGAACCTGGAAAAAGGATCCATTAGGGTTTGTTCCTGGGTGCTCGCTGATGATCGCGGTAGCCCCTTGTGAAATCGCTTGAGGAATGAAGGAGTGCCCATCGAGAGAGTCACCTTTAATGGCAATAAATACAGATCCTGGCTTTGCAGACCTTGAGTCCGTGGTGATCTCGAGAATTTTTTGAGAAGCCCCAAGATGACCAAGGCCGAGGATTTCTGAGATTTTAAGCGTATTCCATTGGAAGTTCATGCCCTCTAGTATCGCATCGGAGGCATAAAATAAAAACCCCCCGATAGAAACTATCGAGGGGTTTTTGCAGTTTTAAATTGAAGTTGAGCTTATTTAGCTGCTTCGAGTTCTTCGTCGATTACTTCTGAGAATTGTTCAACTGGAAGTGCTCCGCTTAAGAGTTGTCCATTCACGAAGAAAGTAGGAGTAGAGCGTACGCCGAGTTTCTCGCCGTAAGTCATGTCTTTCTTTACGAAATCAGCATATTTCTTAGCATCCATACATTCTTTGAATTTCTTCTCATCTGCGCCAGACGCTTTTGCGTGTTTAACAAGGTTTTCAGAATCCAATTTGTCTTGAGCTGCGAAAGCGATGTCATGGAATTTCCAGAACTTATCTTTCCCTTGCTCGTAAACACACATAGACGCTTCTGCTGCAGGCTCAGCATCTTTATGCATTGGAAGTGGGAATTGCTTGAAAGCGATCTTGATCTTGTTTCCGTATTTCTTTTTGATTTCGCTTACAGTTTTAGCTGCGCGACCACAGAAAGGACATTGGAAGTCAGAGAAAATAATCACAGATACTTTTGCGTTTTCGCCACCAGCAATTGGAGCTTCGCCAATATCTACTTGAATGTTTGACTTAGGCTTCTTGAAGTAAACTTCAACAGGTGAACCCTTAGTGAGTTTAGCAACTGCTGATTGAATGGTTTCTTCACGCTTTTGCTCTTTCATGTAAGAGAAAATGCGCTCTTTCACTTGATCATTGATATTGCTCTCAGGGATGTTCTTTTCTTTTACGAATTTCTTGTATTCAGCATCAGAAATTTTGATTTCGCCCTTGAGGAGTTTCTTACCAATATACTCTTCAGCATTCGCCATTCCGTTTTTCTTCGCTTCTGCGCCAAGAACGCGATCGCTGATGAGTTTATTCAACTGGTTCATTTTTAGATCGTACTCTTGCTTTTTGATTTGCATGAGTTCGAGTTGGGCATCGCCCACCAGTTGTTCTTCGGTGATTTCTTCGCCATTGATTTTTGCAACCACTCCTGGTTTAGGAGCGTCTTTAAAAACCATACTAATCTTTGCTTTAGCACTCTCGGTACATGCAACCATTGCCACTGCGGCCAATAGTGATGCGCTGAGTACACTGAGTGTACGTTTGTTGTTCATTTTGCTTCGTCCTTTCGTAGCGTTATAAGCCTAAGGGTAACGCACCTAAAAGGTTTGTACAAGATCATGAATGCGGAGAAGTCCTAACGCATTGCCATGTTGATCAATCACTGGAAGGACACTAATTTGACTCTCACGTTCTTCCATGAGGCGGAGAGCGTCGTAGGCCAAAGCCTGATCCAAAATCGTGATGGGTGAGGGGGTCATGATTGCTTCGGCGGTCAAATCGAAGAATTTTTCACGTAACCTCAAGGCACGCCTAATGTCACCATCGGTAATAATTCCTTTGAGTCGAGTTCCCTCACACACTAAAACCGCCCCCAGTTTTTTCTCGGTGGAGAGCGTTAAAACCTCATCCATGGTCCCCTCGGGATGAATCACGGGTGACGTTGGAATCGGGTGCATGAGATCGCGCACTTGAAGTTGGAGTCGCTTTCCCAGTGATCCACCCGGATGGTTTTTCGCAAAATCTTGAGCGGTAAATCCGCGAGCCTGCATGAGTGCCATGGCTAGCGCATCACCAATAGCGAGGGTGAGTGTGGTGCTGGAGGTGGGGGCGAGATTATGAGAGCACGCTTCCTCATCAACGGAGCAATCGAGCACCCATTTACTTTTTGAAGCGAGTTTTGAGTTCAAGTTACCCGTGAGTGCAATCACCGGGGCTCCTCGTTTTTCAAAGTACGGGAGGAGCGTGACCACCTCTTCGGTGTTGCCGGTGTAACTAATGGCAATCACCACGTCGTGACTTCCAACAACACCGAGATCCCCATGTAGCGCTTCAGTCGGGTGAACATAGAGCGAGGGGGTGCCGGTGCTGGAAAGGGTCGCAGAGATTTTGGCTGCAATTTTACCTGATTTTCCAAGTCCAAGGACCAGGACCTTCCCGCCCTTTTGGGTTTGTTCCATGATGAGTTCAATAGCGGAGGTAATCGTGCGCTGCTGATCGGGACTCGATTCAAACCGACTGAGTGAAGTTTCAATTGCCTTCGATTCTAGCCGAAGAACACGGCAAAATTCTTTAAAGCTCATGGACTTATGTTACACTAAAAATCATGAATCGCGCCGTAAAACTTTTATGTATTGTAATGCTTTTATCTTCCTGCATGTCGGCCTATAAAAAATCGGTTGGGGGAGATGCCGATCGAATTTTTACTAAGATTTACATAAGCGAATATACCTTGGCATGGGAATCGGCAGTGGATGCTTTGAAGGCTTCTCCCATGGACATCGTCAACCGAGAAAATGGAACACTCCAAACCAAGTGGATTGATAATACGGCTGAACGTAACTTAATTGATTCTGCGGGGTCAGTGAGCTCTTACATTAAGGCTCAGTACCGGTTCAGAGTGAGTCTTGCAAAAGGGTTCTATGATGGAAAACCCTCAGTAAAGGTGAGTGTTCAAAAGGAACAGCAGATTCAGCGGGATGTGCTGGAAGGGTATATCAATCAAGAGTCTGATGGAATTCAAGAGAACTCTTTGCTCTATCGAATTGGCAAAGTGATTGATTATCGAAAACGAATTCAGGATTTGGAAAATCAGAAGCTCAAGCGACAGCTCGAGAATGCAGCCCAGGATTCTAAGTAGCCGAAATGGCCCACTAAGAATTCAAAAGATTTTCAAACTCTTTTAACAGTTCTTCATCACTCTTCGTGGCAAGAGTTTCAGTCGCAGGTGACACAGCAGCGGCTGAAATTGTTTCTTCAGCAGGAGTGGCGGGCTCTCCTTTAGTGAGGCTAGATTCAACAGAGTCGATTAATTTCTCAAATTCATCGCCCGCAGGAGCTGCGGCTTCCATTGATGGTGTGGGTGCTGCAGTCTCAGGGGCCATGGTCTCAACAGGGGCTGCATTCACAGGAGGAACAGCAGGAATACCTTCGAGAAGCGCATCGATGGCGTCTTGGCTCATCGAAGAAGCTTCACGAGACGGAGTGATTTCCATCGCAGGAGGCTCTATTGCGTCTGGAGTAGGAACCGCTGCAAGTTTAGGAGTAGGGGCAACACTCGCAGTCGGTGTCGGAGCTGTCACTGCTGAACTCGCCATTTCTTCAATTCGTTTTTTTAGATTTGAGTTTTCTTGCTGAAGTCGTTTCAGGTTTGCAAGATCATCTTCAAATAAAGAGTATTCTTCTAAGCGCTCTTCTAAGCCTTTAATTTTTTTAACGAGTTCATCGGATGGACCTGCTGAAGCACCTGCGGATTGCATTGCCTTTTGGTTCTGACGGAGATTCTCGACTTCTTCTAGAAGTTTTGTTTTTTCAACGTTGATATTAATGACCATGCTTTCTTTTTCAGAAAGCTGGTTTTGTAGGGCTTTTAAGCGCTCGGAAAGATCTGAAGGCACACCGGCTGCTTCAGTGATGGCGGAAAGGGAGGGTGATGTTCCGGAAGATGAATGACTGCTTGGCATTTGAAAGTGGGCGCCAAGGTCTTCATGACCTCCAGTGTTTGCAATTCCAAAGAGTTGCGTTCTTACGAATTGCGCTTCGTTGATCAGTTGCCCTAGATAAGCTTTTACAACGGTAGAGGGAATCTGATGTCGAGCGGCGCCGAGACGTCTTCGCTTGATCACCCAGTGATAACAATATGCGGAGAGGAGGGTAAAGATACCCGCGGCACTCAAGAGCAATAATTCTTCTGTGAACTTTGAATATAGATATATAAAAGATGCCATAGAACGGGTCCCTCCTAGACCGAACTCCATCCCCTTAATTGTACGTGGGAATCTGCCCTGGTGTCAAATCAGCCATTTAGGTCAGAGTTTTGACGAAATTCGTAGACTCCACCCGGGGGAGGCGAGTTAGGATCAGTTTCAATGGAACATTTAGAATATTGGCTCGCAGGAGCAGTGGAAGCGGCAATGCAGGCCGGCAAAGTGATTAGAAAGCATTATACGCGCCCCCTTCAAGTTCGAGAAAAAGGAAAACTCGGCTTAGTGACCAATGCGGACGTGGAAGCCGAAGAAGTGGCCATGAAGGTTTTGAGGAAGTGCGAATCTAACTTTGCATTTCTCACCGAAGAAACCCACTCCAATGGGGTTCGCGGTGAGGGTCAAGAAGGCCTTTGGATCGTGGATCCGCTGGATGGAACGACGAACTTTGTGCATCGATATCCGATGTTCTGTGTGACGGTGGCCCTTCAGTTCAAAAAAGAGGTAGAAGTAGGAGTAACCTATCACCCGATTTTGGATGAGCTCTATACCGCCATTCGCGGTAAGGGTGCATTCATGAACGGTAAGCGGATGCAGGTTTCAAAAACGACCAAAATTCGGAATGCCCTTCTTTCTACGGGTTTTGTTTATTCTGCGCGCGATTTACTTTCAACCGAGATGAGTTCTTTTGAAAAGGTCAGTCGGGCTTCCCGAGCAGTCAGAAGGCCAGGTTCGGCAGCACTGGATCTGGCTTACACGGCTCGCGGCGTGTTTGATGGGTTTTGGGAGCGTCACCTTTCGCCCTGGGATGTGGCAGCAGGATCACTCCTCGTGAAAGAAGCGGGTGGGAGGGTCACTGATTTCAAAGGCAAGAAATTTGACCCTCATGGAATCGAAGTCCTGGCGAGCAATGGAAAACTTCACTCCCAGATCATGAAAGTGATCTAATCGAGGTGCAGCTCGCGTTTGACGAGTTCATCAAATGCTTTTTTCAGTTTAAGCGCGATGGGGCCCGCTTTTCCGCCATTAATTTTTTTACCATCCAAGTTCAACACGGGTAGGACTTCTTTCAGGGAGCTTGAAACAAACACTTCATCCGCCTGATAGAGGTATTCCTTAGGAAAGCGAACTTCACGACAAGGAATTCCATTCTCCACGCAAAGGTTGATGATGGCGCGTCTTGTGACCCCATCGAGAATGCCCACATCGAGGGGAGAGGTCGCAACGATCCCACGGTTCACATAAAAGAGATTGTAGGTGGTTCCCTCGGTCATGAAACCCTGTTGATCGAGCATTAAAGCATCGTCATATCCCTGCTCTGCAGCAGTCAGGTAGGCGAGTAAGCTGTTTAGGTAGTTCCCAGATTTCATCGCCGGATCGAGCGCCATCGGATGATTTCGAATTCGTTTTGAAATTTGAAGCTTAGCCCCTTCATTGAAGGGTTTGTTGGGGAACATCGAAATGGGTTCTACGATGATCACGTAAAGGGTGGGAGTTTCGAGGTTGCCGAGTCCGAAGCCAATTTTGCCACTTCCGCGAGAAACGACGATCCTGACATAAACGTCCTCATTGGATTTACCGGGTTGGGCTCGGTAGGCTTCGATGCTTCTCAGCATTTCTCGCTCATATTCGGAGGTGGGTTGGGAAAATTGCATTTGACACAGAACGGCAGACTTCTCCATCCTGGCTAAGTGCTCCTTCAGGCGGAAGGGCTTCCCTTGATAAGTGCGGACCACTTCATAAAGGCTGTCGCCATAAAGAAAGCTTCGGTCAAAAACAGAGACTTTAGCCTCTTCCAAGGGTATGATTTTTCCATTCAAATTAATGAGTGTGCCACGGTTTTTCATAGGTTTATGGTAACAGGTTTAGTAAAAAATTTGAGAGGATTATGATCGAAAATTCAGAGTCATTATTACCCACAGGAGAACTTTCCGCTTTTACCCTAGGCGTCGATGAG
>CAIOKW010000350.1 GCA_903858975.1 Oligoflexia bacterium
GCGACTCAGAGATCCACTCCCCTTGAACACTCTTGTCTCCGATTTGAATCATGATGGATCCGTCCTGATGAATGAAATTCCAATCATTATCTCGAGTGAGCAATTCCTCAAGTGATTCCAAAAAATTGTGAGAAAAACTAAAGAGCTCGACACGTTCAGGCTGATAGATGGGACTTCCTATTAACTCCTGGATCAAAAGCTCTGGGTTTTTATAGGTGTAAACATTCACCTTTTTACTCGATTTAGTGGCCTTATGAAGCTTTTTTGGGCTCGGATTCCCGATTTCAACCCACAGGGTATACCCCCCGCTGGGATCGAAAATACTGATACAAGGATCATCAGGTGCCCCCAAGCCCTCTTTTGAGAACTGGAGGGAATCGGAATAATTAAGAGCATAGGCAAGAACGCGAGTAATGAGGAACGAATCAGACTCTGAGGGGTGTTTGGGGATTCTAAGATCCACTTTCAGATAAACCCCATGATCCACGTCCACCAAGTCAATTCGAAACCGATAGAGGGTAGACGGATTAGCCATGAATTATAGGGAGTCCACTTCGATCGCCCTAATTTCTCGATCTGTACTCAGCTCACAGGTATGAGTGATTAAATTGCACACAGAGCGCTTCCCTAACTCCCGACTCTGTAAACATACACTCTGCTCATCACAAGGAGACCCTGTTACTCTGCGAGAATAATCTGGATTAAACTCCACCATGCTTATTGTGTAACGTTCATAAAGTAGATCGGTTTCCCAATCTAAATACGAGGTATGCCCCGCATTACCGGTCCAGCCACTGGTATCTGTTTGCTGCCATCGTCTTTCGGAGCAAAGGTCGGTAACCGCCTGAAACCGTGGCGCATCCATTTCGTATAATTGCTTAGCCGAGGGCACCCCTTTCTCCGTAATCCTAAAATGAGCTACCATAATATCTTTATAAAGAGTGGGAACCTTTCCCTTAGGAGTCACTGGACCCCTGCAGGTATACTTCACCCACTTCTCTGTTTGCAAAGCAAATACATTATTTGAAATCAAAATCAGCGGTAAAGCCATCAAAAACAGGTTACTCTTTAATTTAATCATTGCGTGCCGCCTTTGTAGCTTCATTCATTTCAACAATGGGAGAATGGTCTATGAAAAACTTTTTACAAACCTTCGGCATTTTCGCAATCCGATTGAGGGGTGAACCCAAAAACTGTCGATTCAGCAATTGCCAGTCGGAGGTTCCATCGGTATTCCCTCTGAGCATATCTAAAACAGTGAGCCTAAGAGCGTCACCGATGGTTCCACACCGTGTGTTCGCAATTTGCGCATTCATCATAAATTTTTGATTATAGTGATCATCCGTGAATCCATATCCCACATCACTATTCATAAAGGTATTCATGGCTCCACCATTTTCAGTTTGAATAAACTGTTCTGCTAAGCTTCTTTGATTGGCATCACCTTTAATCTGACTGATGCTCTCATCCCAGCCCTTATCCAAATTAATGTCAGAAAGGTCGCAGGAATTGGCGACAGCATGGCCAATTAAACCGGCATGAGTCAAAGGACGCACAGAGGTATAATCCGGATACGCCCTTAATCCTAGTTTCACTTCAATCGTCTCTGTATGAAGGAAATAATAATGCTCACTGGTAAAGAAGAGAGGCTTTTCATTGCTTAAGCTATATCCGCTCGGATGAGGCGCTTGAACTGCCCAAGGTGCACCGTGCCCCGTCATATAGAGCCCCACGTGATTTGAACTCGCTAACTCTGCCATAATCTCATGGTTATCTTTAAAAGAACAATAACCCTGGCACTGGGGAAGATTCACAAAATAAGCCGAGGAATACTGAGGAGACAAATCTCCAAACGTCATTCTAAATTGAGAAACATCGGAATCAATAAAGGTCCAATAATCTTGATTGGTTCCGCCATAGGTGGCAATCGATGTTCCTTTAAACGAAGGAAGCTCATGGTGCCACCTCACTGTTTTTTCGGTATAGTTTCTCACAATCGGATCATTTACGAGACGGTCATGGTGGGTCACAATCCGACCTACAGGAACAATGTCCTCTTCCTTATATTTAGAAAAAAACGCGTTGCCACTGATTCCATAGTCCGCAATTCCCTTAAATCTAAACACTTGAGATGCTGGAAAACGCGGCTCCCAACGATGCGAAGTGATTGGCACAGTCGGACTCCAATATCTGACATCATTTTCATCACAAAAAGTTTTTCTTTGCACTAGACCCGTCTGAGGATTCATACAAGACCACATAAATGTGGTGGGCTTATTATGATGAGTCTGTGGTATCAGCTCAAGCGGCAAATCGGGGACCATGTAGAAGAGGTCTGTATTCATGAATGATACAGGTGTATTCACGACATCAGACTGCCACTCTCCATACTTTCTCATGGGATAGAAGAACGGCGCTAACTCCTCAGAATTCCCCACAAGTAATACTCCAGAGAGGGGCTGTACCTTTTTCCGCGCTCTGATTTCAGCACGAATGAGACCGGGCAAATAAGGGACATATTGAGATCGATTCTTTGATTGAGTATAGAAACCCTTGAGCGCACCTACGCCGTCACCGGAGACATTGTCTAATTTGTCGCCTTGAACATGATAACACTCATTCATGAATTCACCTGCACAGGACTCGGGGATAGCTTCGTCTGGGTGAATTCCAGGAATTTCTGATACCTTGATTGAACGAACTCGATAACCCATTCGACGGTAAACCTCAACTAAGCGAGAGATATCGTTTTGGTACTGGTCTGCATAAAAAATCAAGAAGCTCTTCCCTTTGAATCCCAGAGGAAACTCGATGCTTTGCTCCTGAATCGCTTCACCAAGCTTTATGCCCCAGTCGATACTCAGACGCTGCCTACTTCTTACTGTTGTGCGGTCGCTCAAGAAGTTCGAGTGATACTGCTGAACGGCACTACA
>CAIOKW010000351.1 GCA_903858975.1 Oligoflexia bacterium
CCGAATCGCGTCCTCTATTTTAAAGAGAAGCTCCAGTCTCAATTTCCGAACTCTCCTCAAGCGAAGTCTTTGAACTTGGCGCAAAAAGAAGAAGCAAAAGAGACCGTTGCACCGAAACAAATGGAGACTCTAGAGGAGCCCAAGTTAATTGAGGGCCCTAAAACTCCAGAAACTCCAAATTTGAACGAGAGTGAACATCCATGATGCGTGACTCGCTCTCCCGAATCTCCTTTTTCCTGACTCCCCTTCTTTTTGGGATGCAAGCCTATCAGGCTCAAGCCAATTATCAGGTAAAACCAGGAGATACCCTTTCCGGTCTTGCGCTGTCTCGTTACGGGAACACTGATCGCTGGAAGGAAATCTGGGAAGCGAACAAAGCAAACATTTTAAATCCGAACCTGATTTTCCCCGGACAAAGGCTCACACTTCTCGGGAATGAAAAACTAAACCTAGTGGCGAGCAATGCGCCAACCCCGATATCAAAAATCGGAAAGCACTCTCAAGAATGGCGCCTCCTGCCTTTGCAAAATTGGGAAAAATTTGTTTTTAAGACCAGCCCAGAAATTGATCCTGATGGCTTTGATCGAAGAAGTCGCGTGGCAGTAAGGGTTGCTGACAAAACCGATGCGGATCAAACCATCGCTTCAGAACGCATTCCCATTTCAGGTGAAATTGTGGGCGCTCGCTCTGATTATGACCGAGTTTTTTTGGGTGAACAGGTCTTTATCCGTTCCGATGAAGCGCTTCAAGTTGGAAGCACCTACTCCGTAACCCCAGGACCAGAAAAAGTCGTGTCTGAACGAGATGGTCGTGTGGGGTTTACCTACGACATTTCAGGGAAGATTCGCATCATTGGGGTTCGGGATGGGCTCTTTATTGGAACGATTACTGCGATCTATAATCAGATTGTTCGTCATCAATTACTCATTCCCGAAGTGGGCCGATACGATTTTGTAAAAGCCATCGCTGCCCCTTCTGCCATTCCGGCAAACATTATTGTGAATGAAGCAGCCTCACAATCGATGCTCAGCGAACAAAGAGTCATCTTCCTAGATGTAGGAACAGAGGATGGCGTGAAAACAGGCATGATCTTCAGACAGTTTCTGCATAAAGATCCGAACTCTGGAGACAATATCTCTACCCGCGATTTCATGATTGAATCTGAAATCCAAGTCCTTCAGGCAAAAGATAAATTTTCGGTAGCCATCATCTTAAACAGCCGCTCCCATCTTAAGAATGGGGATGAAGTGGTGGCTCTGACTGATCTTGCGGATCTTCACCGAAATCAAGGCTTACAAACAATCCTTCAGGATAAAGCCGCGAGTAATGCAGTCGACGAGTTAGATCAGATGGATACGACTGAGGGCTTAGGTGAAAAAGAAAACCAAGAGCTCCGTCAGCTTGAGAAATGGAGTAACCCTACTCCCTCAGATTCGGGAACTCCGCTCACTGACCCCAATGAGATTCAAAAGATTGATGTTCACGGTGAAGGAAAAAAACCGATTGAAATCGGAAAAGAACCCGCGCCCAATGATGGTTCTGATAAAAATTTGAAGGCCACTCCTGAAAGTGCTCCGACCCTAGCTCCGGAAACGGCAGTTCCTACCGAGGCCACTCCGGAACCGACTCCTGCACCGGTGCCTGAATCTCCCGTTGAAGCGAGTCCTACTCCCGCGCCGGTAAGCCCTACTCCTGCGCCAGCGACGCCTACTCCAAGCGCGGCTCCCGCAGAGTCCCAACCTCCTCCCGCAGCTCCCTCGATTGATCCCACACTCGATGATCCTGCTCCGAACAGCAAATAATACTGATTCCTTACAGGGGCTTACAATAAATACTCAAGTTAAACGCACTGCGTGCCGAAAAGAACAGTATGAAGAACTGTTTCATACTCTGGATGACACTCCTTTGCCTTTCTCCGCTGAGCTTTGCTCAAGATGCACCGAAAGCTCCTGAAGAAACTTGGGGTAAAGGGGGCCGAGAGAATAAGGGCAATTGGGACAGCCAAAAGCAATGGTACCAAAATGCGATGGCCAACTATTACTACTCTGTGTACGAGTACCAACTCTTTGATACTCGTGTGACGAATCTTACTTCTCGCGCCCTTTTCTTACAGCAAGAAATCGATAAGCCTAAACCTAAACGTCTTTTTGGTGCAACCAGTGACTCTTGGGACGCAAACGTTAACAAACTCAATGCTGAGCTCGCCGAAACAAAAAAACAAATTACAGAAATGACCGAAACTCGAAAAATGCTTTCCGATACGATGAAGGCGATTGACCCTAAAGATTTAAAAGCAAAACTCGACGACTCCGCCATGACTGCCTTTGAAAACGCAGACGTGAACCACAAGAAGTCCAATTTCTTAAGCGCCTCAAAACCGGTATTAAAAGAAACCACTAAAGATGGAGTCAGCAATAAGACTCTGGGCAAACTTCAAACTGACGCTGATAAAAAGGCGCGCGCCGCTTTTGCAGAAAAATATCCTGAAGCTCAGTCTCCCCCTTCAGCGCGTTTTTTTCAGCCGACTATCCCTGTGCAAAAACAAATCACGGTCGTAGAACAGACCGTGCAAAAAGAAGCGGAAAAGCTAAAAGAAGCGCCAGCCGTCATTGAAGAAAAAAAAGTGATTCCCGTCATCCCTGTAGCAGTTGAAGAGAAAGCGAAAACCCCGATTGTGATCGGCGGTAACACTTACATCCCTACTGAACCCGAGCAAATGAAGGGCGTACCCGTGGTATCCCTGAAACAAAAAGAAGTTGCCCAGAGCTCTCAATCTTCAGAGGATTGCGACAAAGCGAAAGCTGAAATCGTGAAAGCGCTCCTTTCGAAGAGCCAGAACCCGAAGGCCTTTTCAGACATGGTTTACCTCGCTCAACTCAAAATGGCCTATCGCATGGCAGACCAAAAGGGACCTAAAACCTTGGAAGATTTTGTGAAGAATGCGGGCATGC